>JAPPAB010000054.1 GCA_026705765.1 Gemmatimonadota bacterium | reverse complement strand
CAAAGTCGATAGGCGTGAGATAAAATGAGCTGGTTTGCTCAAAGTCATCATATACGCGCCCTTCATCGCCTTCAAAATACGTTATAGAGCGATCATTGATGGTTTCCGTTGTCTGCGTAATCTCGGTGGAATCCACATCGCCGCGCGCAAACAAACTTTCCGCGTCATAACGCGAGTTGCCCTGGGGACGGGCATAGTCGTGTAAATTGTCGAAATGAACTCCGTCGCCTACTTTGAAATTCTGGTCAAAAACACTTGTTTGCAAAGTAAAAAAGGTCTTTGCTCCGAGCGTGTAGGTCACGCGGGCAAATGCCGAGTTGTTATTTCTTTTAACACGCGGCGCATGCCGCAAATTATAGCGATAGGTGTGACTATAGCTCAAGCGATCCGTTTTTGAGCCTACAATCCCCGCCTTCAGACCGATTTCGTCGGACAACCGATACGCCAGCTTGGCCTGCCAGCCCCATCTTTCGAGCGTATAGTGCGGCAATATGCCCTCGCTGAGCAAATCGTACTCTTCCTGTGACAACAGGTCTTTTTCCCACTCGTGGGCTTCCACACCCCAGCGCGGGCTGCGGTCAAGGCGATCGATGTATTCTCCGGAGACAAAAAATGAAGGCCCGTTCGTTCCAGGAACGAGCGGACCACCAAATGTCGCATCGGTAGTATTATACCCATAAGAGGGCGCGCCAGCCCAACTGCGGTCATTCAGCTCATCTGTAATGTATTCCACAGACCCCGAATAATTCTGTCCACCTTCGCGCGTCACCACCTTGACAACACCCGACATCACGCGCCCATATTCCGCTTCAAACCCACCCACAATCACGGATACCTGATCTATAGCACCATTGCTCAGGGCCGTGGTCGATGAGCCGAACTGCAAATCCTTCTGCGATACGCCATCGACGATGTAATCGACTTCTGAAAACCGCCCACCGCGTACGTAAAGTGTGCCGTTCCTGTTTGTCACACCCGCCTGCAAGGATGTGGCCGCTGCATATCCGCGAACCGGCATATACTCGAGTTCTTCGCTGGTTACAAGACGCATGGAAGCCGTCTTGTCTTTCTGCACCAGCGGGCGCACCGCTACCACTTCGATAGTTTCGCCTTCCAGAGCTTGTTCTGCGAGCACAAAATCAACTTCGGTAGTCAAATCGGGCAACACCTTGATGCCTTTGAGCACCACGTCACGATACCCGATAAAACTGCATTTTACGTCAAAAGTGCCCGCTGGCACATTCAAAATCGCAAAATTACCTTCGGGATCTGATGTCGCACCGAAGACACTGTGCAAGCCCAGAACTACCACATTGGCACCGGGCAAGCCACCACCATCGTCTTTATCGACAATCTGACCCACAATTTTACCCGTCACCCCGGCCATTGCCGATGCGGATAAAAACGACATCGCAACAAATGCGATTACCCATCTCGTCATGGTTAACTCCCTTCTGAAAAAATTTCGAAAACCAGACTTAAAGACGCTCTCGCGCTCCTGTCACTTCCCCTCACGTAAAATCGTTTTCAACTATACGCTACTACATCACCTCCTTGTTCTCCCCCGACAATAAACCATTTGATCTCTCACACCGATGACAGCGACATACCCTGATGTATGGGCTTTCCCTGTGATCGGCGCACCCGTATAAGTTCGGACACAATACTCACGGCAATCTCTTCGGGTGTATCTGCACCGATATCCAATCCAATCGGCGCATGAACCGCATCCAATTTTTCTCTCGGAATGCCTTTGGCTTCAAACTCTTTCCACATCAGCGCGATCTTCCGGCGGCTACCAATCATACCAATATACGCCGCCTGGGTATCAATCGCCTGCTCGATAACCGGCTTATCGTGCTGGTGCCCGCGCGTCACAGCCACCACATAAGACAAATCGTCAATAACTATATGGTTAAAAGCCGTCTCCATCTCCAACGTCAGCGTTTCACTCGCCATGGGAAACCGCTCTTTATTGGCAAACATGGGCCGGTCATCAATAACCACAATCCGAAATCCGACCGAATGCGCGATCTGTGCAATAGCAAAAGAAACGTGACCCCCGCCAAATAAAAACAGCGTGGGCTCGGGACAAATAGACTCCAAAAAGACCACAACGGGTTCCGAGCCAATTTTTATAACCTTGAGCAAACTCTCTGGAATCGCCTCAAAAGCCGCCACCTCTTCGCGCACACAGGCTTCGGCGAGGTCATTGTCCAGACTCCCCACTGTTCTACCATCGGGATGAACCAATAACTTCGCGCCCACCTGATCCCCGCCCGAAACCAGCGTTGCCAGCACAGCCGAACCGCGCACTTTGCGAACCCGAGCAATCTCGTCGAGCATATCATCTGCGCGCCCGGGCAACAAAGGCTCGGTAAAAATTTCGACATTGCCACCGCAATTGAGGCCATTTTCGCCCGCGTGTTTTTCCGTCAAAATAAACTTCTGCAACGTCGGTGCTTCGATTTCCATCACATGACGGGCTTCGGCCCACACATCGGCTTCCAAACAACCACCGCCCACCGTACCTATAATTTTACCATCGGGACGCACGAGCATCTTGGCCTTTTTGCTCATCGGCAAAGACCCCTTGCTCGACACAATCGTCGATAAGGCGGCCTTTTCCCCCTGAGAAATCAGGGTCAAAGCCTCTTGAAAAACATCTCGACCAGCCATAACATCCCCCTACTTCCAAACAGATCGCAGTGTTCGAGCCAGTTGAATCAAACTCTCCAAATTGTGTGCGGGCAAAAAATAATCCAGATATGGAAGTGCTGTCTTCATCCCCAAACACAGGGGCTGATATCCCGGCGTGCCCAAAAGCGGATTGAGCCACATCAACTTATGCACGCGCTTTCGCAACCGCGCCATCTCTTGCCGCATCAAATCGGGATCGCCGCGGTCCCAACCATCGCTCACAATAATCATCACAGTGCGCGAGTGCAACATATCGCGTGCAAACTGGTCGTTAAACTCGCGCAAACACCCGCCAATATCTGTGCCACCCGCCCAATCGTGTACTGTATCAGCCACTTCCACGAGCGATTCTTCAATACCCTTTGTCTTGAGCAAACGCGAAATTGCGGTCATCCGCGTGGAAAACACCCCGACCTCTACATCTCGGATTTCGCGCTTGAGCGCGTAGATAAAACGAATCAAAAAACGGCTATAACAATCCATAGACCCACTCACATCACACAACAACATCAGCTTGGTCTTTTTAATCCGCCGCCGCTTCATCATCAATTCGACACCATCAGAACCATATAGCGCATTGCGCCGCCATGTGCGCCTGAAATCCAGTTCAGCCCCCCGGTTCTCGGGCACGCGCCTGCGACTTCGGCGATTGGCAATGATATTCACAATTTCGTGGATCACCTTTCGAGCCTGCTCAATCTCGCGATCGGACATAGCGGCCAAATCTTTTCCCATCAAAGCCTCATCGGGGCTATACCCAACTTCCTCGGATTCGCCCTCCCCCTCAGCCTCCTCCTGCAAATCAGCGGTATCCACCACCTCATTGACATCTGCCTGAACATCGAGATCCGGATCTCCGCCAGCATCCGTATCGGTCAGCGTCATATCGTCGGGCAAAATCGGCCGCGCCCAGAAAGCTCTGAAAACCTCGTCAAAAGTCTCCAGATCGTCATAGCGCGACACCAGAGTCGCACGCGCAGCAGCGTAAAAATCGCTCCGATTGTGCAGATTGATATATCGAAAACTGTCGCACAAATCAATGAGATTGCCCGCATTGACTTCAACGCCTGCACTGTGCAAAGCCCTTGAAAAACCGACAACTCGTCCCAGCATGGTCCTTGGCATATAATCTCCTAAACGGCAACTTGCGTGCGCTCTTTCAGCAATCGGGCCTTCTCAATCAGTTGTGGCAGACCGTCTTCCTGAATTTTTTCAATATCTTCTTTATACTTCAAAACACATCCCAATGTCGCATCAACTGTGTGAGGATCCAGTTCTTCAACCTGCATAGCCATCAGAGCCAGTGCCCAATCAATCGTTTCGGCAACGCCGGGTTTTTTGTAAAAATCGCGATTGCGCAACAATTGCATAAACCCGCAAACCTGTTGTGCCAATTCGTCCTGCACACCCGACACACGCGACCGCACAATATCCATCTCTTTGCTAAACGTGGGATAGTCAATCCACAAATACAAACACCGGCGCTTCAGCGCGTCGTGCAACTCGCGCGTTCGATTGGACGTAAGCACGACAAACGGCACCTGCATCGCTCTTATCGCACCAATCTCGGGAATCGTAATCTGGAAATCGGACAACACTTCGAGCAAAAACGCTTCAAACTCTTCATCTGACCGATCCACTTCGTCAATCAACAACACCTGTTGCTTTTCTGCGCTCCCTTCAAGAGCCGACAAAAGGGGACGCTTGAGCAAAAAATCTTCGCGAAAAATATTTTGACCTATTTCGGCCTTGTCGATTCCTCGCGCCTCTTCAAGCCTCAACTCCAGCATCTGGCGCGGATAATTCCATTCGTACAATGCCGTATTGGCATCAATGCCTTCATAGCACTGCAATCGAATCAACTCAGTATCAAAAATGCCGGCCATAACTTTGGCCACTTCCGTCTTTCCAACGCCTGGCTCCCCTTCGAGAAAAATCGGTTTGCCAAGCGACTGCGCCAAAAAAATCGTCGTTGCCAATGTGCGGTCCGTGATATACCCCTGCTCGGCAAACCGCTCTTCAACATCTTCAATAGAATTCAGCATAATAACCTTTCTTTTGCGTACATTTCGCCATACTGTGCCACCCAAATTTGCAATGCCTCTCTGGTCGTGTCAAAAGCCAGATCACGCCAGGGAATATCCCGAGGGGCAAATGTAGCCACAGCCTGCGATTCAAAATTGCCTTCCAACTTTCCGCCCACAACCCGTCCAGTATAAACAATCAGCACCACCCGCTCCCCTTCATAAGACAACACGCCGAGCAACTCGCCAATCTCAACCTCTAACCCCACCTCCTCGCGGGTTTCACGCACAGCCGCGACATCGGTTGGCTCGCCCGCATCTACATATCCGCCGGGGAACACCCATTTGCCAAACCCGGGATCAATATTGCGCTTGAGCAAGACGACGCCACCATCGAGAGTTACAATAACCCCAGCGGCTACCTTGGGGTCGAGATAAGCCACAAATCCACACGACGGACAACAGGGCCTCTCCCGATCTTCAACTGCTTTTACAACCAGCAAAGTCCCGCATCGCTCGCAAAATCGGGCTTCGGATTTTATGCAACTGGACAAAGAGATCAACCACCTTATTTTGTAATATTAATATAATATAGTAGTCTCTCCAGACAGTAAAATACACAGGTACCAATTTTGGGTCAACGAAAAAGCCCCGAATTCAAATTCGGGGCAAAAAAATGGGAACCGGGTCGCGAGCCGGTTCCCAAGAGGGAGAATACGTCGTGCTTTGGGTATAATATCATCGCCGTGTTACAATCGCGTGTCGTTTACACAACAGTGTTCGCCACAAAGGGGGATCACTCTTCTGCGCGCAATTCCTCCTTTTTATGTCTCACAATGCGCCCTTGAACGAGATAGACGGCATTTTCGGCAATATTGGATGAATGATCGCCAATGCGCTCCAGATGCCTGGACACGAGAATGAGCAAAATAGCCTGATCCACAGTCGCGGGCATACCCGTGTTTAAGTACGTCAACAACTCGCGGAAAATTTGATCGCGCAAGGCATCCATAGTATCGTCAATTCGACGCACCTTATTGGCCAATTCCACATCGCGATTGACAAATGCATCCAGAGCATCCCTGACCATACCCCGTGCCAACTCGGCCATTCGTGGAATATCAATTAATGGTTTCAATTGCGGCATCTGATTGAGCAAGCGGGCGCGCTGAGCGATATTGACTGCCTGATCATTGATGCGCTCGAGATCGTAATTGATCTTCATAATGCCCGCCACCAGGCGCAAATCGCCAGCCACGGGTTGCTGCACAGCCAACAACTTCAAACACTCTTCTTCTATCGCCACTTCCCAATCGTCGATGTGATCCCCACCTTCTTCAACCACATCAACGAGGTGATTGTCGCGCTCTACAAGCGATTGTACTGCCTGTTCAATAGACTCTTCTACCGCACTACCCATCTTCAACAACTCACCTTTGAGGTGGTCGAGATGCTGGTCGAGAGTACGCTCCATAATAATCACTCCGTTCTTACCCAAATCGCCCCGTCACATAATCTTCGGTTTGCTTGAGCTGCGGATTGGTAAACATCTCACTCGTTTCGGCCATCTCGATCAAACGTCCCAAATAAAAAAACGCCGTATAGTCCGAAATGCGCGATGCCTGCTGCATATTATGTGTTACAATCACGATCGTATATTGCTTTTTGAGCTCTTCAATTGTCTCTTCAATGCGTCCCGTCGCAATTGGATCCAGTGCCGAACAGGGTTCATCCATCAAGATCACCGAAGGCTCAACAGCAATTGCACGCGCAATGCACAACCTCTGCTGTTGTCCTCCCGAAAGGCCCAGAGCACTGTCATCGAGCCTGTCTTTTACCTCATCCCAAAGCGCGGCAGCACGCAAACTGCGTTCCACCACCTCATCGAGTACCGCCCGCCGATTTTCACCTGCAATTCTCAAACCGTAAACGAGATTTTCATAGATCGACTTGGGAAAGGGATTGGACTTTTGAAACACCATTCCGACCTGGCGCCGCAGCGAAATTACATCGTATCCGGGATCGTAAATGTCGTCATTGTCAATTTCAACCACACCCTCAATACGCACCGAATCGATCAAATCGTTCAGCCTATTCATACACCGCAACAGCGTTGACTTCCCGCACCCCGAAGGACCGATAAGAGCCGTTACCCGATACTCGGGAATCTGCATATCAATGTCAAAAAGGGCCTGCGTCTCGCCGTAATACAGGCTCAGATGCGATATGGTGACAATGGGATTCTGAATATCTGGAACAATTGCTTCGGACCGTGTATTTGCAAGTACTGCTTCAGCCATTGAGATTCCTTTCCATCACCTGTTTAAAACGTCGCACCACCAACGCGCCTGCGAAGCCGATTGCGAACCAGAATTGCCACCAGATTCAGAGCCAGTACAATCCCCATCAGCAATAAAGTCGTCGTATATACCATGGGGCGAGCCGCCTCGACATTGGGCGACTGGAAACCCACATCGTAAATGTGAAAACCCAGATGCATAAACTTGCGTTCCAGGTGAAAAAAGGGCCAAATACCATCTACGGGCAACGCAGGAGCCAATTTCACAACGCCAGTAATCATCAGCGGAGCCACCTCGCCAGCACCGCGTGCAATCACGAGAATAATCCCCGTGAGAATACCCGGCAACGCACCGGGCAAAACCACGCGCAAAATAGTTTGCAATTTGGTCGCCCCCAGTGCCAGCGACCCGGCACGTACATCACTCGGCACGGCAGAAAGCGCTTCTTCGGCTGAAACAATCATCACCGGCACTGTCAGCAATGCCAGAGTCAACGACGCCCACAAAATGCCACCAGTACCAAATGTAGGCGTGGGCAATGATTCAGAAAAAAAGAACTGATCGATACTTCCGCCAATGCCATAAACAAAGAATCCCAGCCCAAACATCCCAAAAACAATAGAAGGTACACCCGCCAGATTATTAACCGCAATGCGAATCACTCTAACTAAGATACCCTGCCCGGCGTATTCGCGCAAATAGAGCGCGGCTAAGATGCCAAATGGCACAGCCGCCAAACTCATTAAAAAAACCATCATAACAGTGCCAAAGATCGCGGGAAATACCCCGCCTTCTGTATTGGACTCGCGGGGTTCATCAAATAAAAATTCCGCGACGCGCGAAAAATAAACGCTCGTTTTTCCCAAAATGCCCAGTCGGTTGGGACGATAGGCGCGCACGATATCGGCCGTGGCAATCTGTCGCACCTCACCGCCAATTAACCGCACATCTATGCGGTAAACCTCGTTGGCCGCTCGCAACTGCGCCAATTGGTCGGCCAATTGTTCATAAGCTTCCCAATAGGACCTGCTCTCTCGATCAATCGCGCCAATTTCATCGGCATTTCCATCACCCAATTCTATCTCGCGTTTTTTCAGGCGCAGGCTTTCAATTTGCCGATTTAAGTCGCCAATCGCATCTTTTTCAATTTGCCGAATCTGTTCGTGACGTTCCCGGGTATTATCCAATTGTGCTTGCAGCACATCCCATGTATTCGACACCTGGGTTTCACCTTCGTACAGCGCTTCGATAAACCCGTAAAAATTGCCCCACTCGCGCCGCTCAAAAACCACCGCATCTACGGGATAATCCGTCGATTGAATATCCGATACATCTATCCATTGAAAATCGCTGCCATACACATCGCGATTGCCCACTTTGAGCTGAATGCGAAATTGCCCGGATCCCGTTCGGTGCGACGCGGGAATCTCCTGCTTATCCCACCGCTGCCCCATCGCCTGCCGACCATCTCTGAATACCACTGCTTCGATATCCGAGGGCCAAAAAAATCCAGTGCCATTGTACATAACCAGCGCGATCAGCCCTGTAATCATGAGCAAACAAAGCGCCAGCGCACTGCCGGTCAACCAGACAAATGGCACACCTGTTTTCCAAAAATTTTTCACATCCATCTCCAGAACATCAAATCCTGCTATACTTCTCGCGCAAATGCTGCCGCACCACTTCTGCCAGCGTATTCACCAAAAAAGTAATCGCCGCCAGCAAAACCCCTGTCAAAAACAACACGCGATAAAGCGTACCTTCATGGGGTGCTTCGGGAATCTCCACAGCGATATTGGCCGACATCGTGCGCATGCCATTAAAAATGGTCCAATCCAGAATCGGCGTATTGCCCGTAGCCATCAACACAATCATCGTTTCGCCCACAGCGCGGCCGAAACCGATCATAGTCGCGGAAAAAATGCCCGGGCTCGCCGTGGGCAACACCACGCGAATAGCCGTCTGCCAGGGCGTTGCGCCAAGCGCGAGTGACCCGGCGCGCAGATGCTGCGGCACACTCGACAGAGCATCCTCGCAGATCGTGTAAATAATGGGTACCACGGCAAATCCCATCGCAAAGCCCACCACCAGACAATTGCGCTGATCGTAGCGCGTACCCGTTGTGCCGAGCAACCAGCCTTGAAAATTGCCGCCAAACAAAAGCGACTCGGCTACCGGACCGAGCGCGAACGACAGATAGAGCGCGAACAACGCGATACCAGCCAACAAAGTTAAAATCCAGTGATCCGGTACTCTGCGTACAAAATCTTCGGACACCTGCCCCCACGCCCACGCGCATATCACCACGACAATGGGCACACAGGGCAACAACAACAGCGCACCGACGATCCTCGTCTCCAGCAGAGGAGCCAACCACAAACCAGCTAAAAAGCCCAGAATCACACTGGGAAGTGAGGCCATCAACTCCACCACGGGTTTGACTAAACTACGCACGTTGGGAGAGGCAAATTCCGATGTGTAAATCGCTGCAAGAACAGCCAGAGGCAACGCGAATAACATCGCGTAAAGCGTACCCTTAAAGGTACCAAATATCAAAGGCACAATACTCAGCTTAGGCTCAAAATCATCCGATCCACCCGTGGATTGCCACACGTATTGAGGCTCCGTATATCCCTCGTACCACACCTTGCCAAAAAGCGTTTGTAACGTCACTTCGGGATGTGGATTTTGAAGGTCGAAATCCGTCACCTGCCCCGACTTGCTCGCAGTCAAAAAACCATTTGCTTTTGGCGCAAAAGACAGAGTTTGGATGGCACCCTCACCGGGCAATTGAAAAAACGTCTGTTCCGATGTCATGTGATGTAACGCAACCACCCCCGACACATCGCCCGATAAAAACTGTTTGTCGCGAGCAGACGACGCCAGTGCAGTCACCGCCGCCGGATGAGACTGCAAAGTATGGATCCTTTTGAACACCCTTTTATTGTCGCCCTCGCTCGTTCTGACGGGCATCCAGACAGACACACGACCACCCACATCGCCCACGACAAGCGACACATCACCCAGCACAAAATCCAGCGCAGTCACCCCCTGATCGGAAGCCCGAAAATAATCCAACAGCCTGGGCCTGGAACTCGCCCGTCCAATTTCCCATCGAAACACTTCACCGCGGTCTGTGCCCACCAGAACATAGCGTCCCGATTTTGCCACAGCACCCACCCTGGCGCGCCCTTTAATCTCAGCGGTCAAATCATATGTGCGAATCGTCGTTTTGCCACCGCTCAAAAGACCGCGCTGTGTTTCGGAAACTCCCAAAACGAGTTGCCCGGAATCCGCAATGCCAAGTACTGTGCCCCGGGATTTTCCATCGTGCCGAAATACGAGATGCACAAGAGCCTCATCGGTCAGGTCCATCACCGACTCAACAAAAAAAGACGGCGTCACAATCTGCTTGCCATCCGCGTCGTAATCCACGGCAAAATTCACGCGGCAGCCCAGCATTGTACCGTCGTCCAGACCCAGGCCAACATGCGTGTTATCCAGAGCGCGATAAGCTGCCCGAATACGCCGTCCCTGTAATTCGGGGGGATACACAGACTTTGTCACCGCCTTTGTAGTCATATCCACAAAATCAATCCCCTCTTCATGTACGACAAACATCACCGCCCGATAGGGATCAACCCCCGTACACAGGACGGGCTGACGGTGCGAAAAATCAAAGGTATGCACCCTGGACACACTCGGCTTCAAAAACAGGGGATAGGACGCCATCAACACAAAAAGAAAAATACCCAACACCGATAGGATCACCCCGATGCCGCCAGCAGTGATTATCCACCGCCCAGTGCGATCCATCAGGCGCGCGCCTGGCGTAATACCGGGCAATTGTCGCTTTGACGTTGGTTCTGAGGAAAGAGACATAATAAAGGTGAGACGTAAGAGGTTAGAAGTGAAAGAACAGGGACTGGAGAAATAGGGGCTGGGTAGCTCTCTAACGTCTCACCGCAGGGAGTCAGGGGTTCAGGGTGGGTAATTGTAACTTCTCGAGTTCTTCTTTAACCACCTGATAGGGCACGGGCATATAACCATCTTTTACCACAATCTCTTGCCCTTCTTTGGAGAAAATGAACTTACAAAATTCTCTCACGAGCGGATCGAGGGGTTTATTGGGTGCCTTGTTGATGTACAAATACAAAAAACGCCCCAGAGGATAAGATCCATCTATCACATTTTCTATCGTACCCTCTCTAAAGGGTTCGCCAATTTCCAGCGCCAGAGGTACGACACGCACGCCAGAGGTCTTGTAACCAATGCCACTATAACCCATGCTGTACCTGTCTTCGGCCACACCCTGCACAACCGAAGCAGACCCCGGTTGCTCTTTTACTTCATCCTTAAAATCGCCCTTAAACAACGCGTGATCTTTGAAAAACCCATAAGTACCCGACGCCGAATTGCGACCGTAAAGGCTGAATGCGGCATTTTTCCAATCGCCCCCCAAACCCAACTGCCCCCACCTCGTAACATTTTCCTTATACTCACCGCGTCGCGTCTTCGAAAAAATCGCATCTACCTGCTGCAAAGTCAACCCATTAATCGGGTTGTCCTTATTGACAAAAATAGCCAGTGCATCCAGCGAGGCGCGCAACAATGTTGGTGGATACCCAAAATGCTTTTCAAATTTGTCAATTTCCGAAGCCTTCATCGGACGCGACATAGGCCCGAATTGCGCGGTGCCTTCGATCAGTGCGGGAGGCGCAGTACTCGACCCCTTGCCCTCAACCTGAATTGTTACATTGGGATAGTACTTGCGGAACCCCTCCAGCCACAGCGTCATCAAATTATTCATCGTATCTGACCCAATGCTATTGGCACTTCCGGAAATCCCACTCACTTTTTGATACGCGGAAACAGGCGAATCCTGCTGTGCCTGAGCCGCAGCCTGTGTCAAAACAGCCACACATGCGATCATACAAATAAATCTGGTCATTCAATCTCCCTTGGGTAGTGTGATAGCATACAAAAAATAAACCTGCATCGCGTTACACATGTGACAAAAACACGACATTTATGTGATAACCTGTACTCAAAACTTAACATATAGCGTCAGCCGGGGAATCACCTCAATATCTACATCTGGAGCCTGAAAATTTGTGGCCATCACATTGGGCATGATGTGAATATCCTTTACCGGTTCAATGTCAAGCCCTCCGAGAAAGCAATATTCCCCATCGTCGTCAGACTTATTGTCTGGATCAAAGAAATCGCTGCGAGCAAACACCTTTATCTTCTCGCTAAACTGTCCTGCGCCGAACAGTGAAAGCCCCCGTATCTGTGCGGTATGGTTGCGCCATTGCATAAAGGCTTCCAAACCACCGTGGAAATTTTTCTTTTTTAACCCGATAAACGTAGCAAAAGTCGTGCGATCTCGATTGCCTGCGCGTTTTTCCCAATCTACATAAGTCGTCACATTCAGGGTACCAGGCTCAAAATGCAACAGACCGTAAACTTTCTTGTAGTGATCTGACTCGGACTGCTGTCCGCTACCATTGGCCAGCATAATCTGGGCATTCATCTTTCCCGCTTCATCCAATCGCGCGCGATATGCAATACCTATATCAGCCGAAGAGGCAACTTTTTTTCTATCCATGAGGGTCTTCTCGACCGAGCGATAACCCCAAACAGACTCCGATACGTTCCATGTTGGCGTACCCGACAGCCCCATATAGAGCGCATGACCATTTTTGCGATAGCGCAAATACGCGTGCTTTACAAAAGGTTCTATTTTTTTCTCACTATTAAATCCCGCATCCCTGGCTTCCAGCCGAACCCGTCCAGAAAAAGCATCACTCCACTTCAGGTCATGGGTGAGATAAATGCGTCGAAACCGAAAGCCATTCTCTTCTTCTCCATTTCCTCTGACGATATAATAATCGGCAAACATAACACCCTGAAGCCTGGTATCTACAGCTTCACCTTGTCCCGCCAAAACAAACCCCAAACACAACAGTATTCCCCAAATTGCTTTACAAATGCCCATGTGCTCTCCCTCCGAATTGGTGGATAAACGACGTCCTCCGCGATAAGATATCGCTACAGTGTTACAAATCGCCTCCAAAACGGTCACGCTTTGGTCACAAGATTGTGACATTTGTGTTACAAATGCGCCATTTCATCCTTTCTTCAGGAATTCTTTCCACTAACTCTCTTCTCAAAAGAAAAGGTCGGATGGATTTATGCCCACCCGACCTTAAGGATTGCTGTTTTCATTTGACAATCTGCCCCAAATCGCATTATACTACCGGACCTTTAACGCCATTCCGCCGCATCTTCCCCCGGAGTGTGTTATGGACCTCGGAGATACCAGTCTCTATTTTAACAGAGAACTTTCATGGCTGCGTTTTAATCAGCGCGTATTACAAGAAGCCCGTACCCCTGAAAATCCCCTGCTGGAACGGGTCAAATTCCTGGGCATTGTAGCCAACAACCTCGACGAATTTTTTGAAGTACGCGTAGCGGGACTGCTCCAGCAAGTAGAAGCGGGCATTTCCGATTACGGACCCGATGGCCTCTTGCCCGAAGAACAATTTTCGGCCATATCAAAAGAAGCCCATCGCATGGTCGATGAACAATACGCCTGCTGGAATGACGAACTCCTCCCAGCATTGCGCGATGCAGATGTTCACATTCGCACCATCAGCACGCTTTCAGATCGCGAAAAATCCTTCCTCGACGACTATTGCCACGCAGAACTCTACCCGGTTTTAACCCCACTCACCATCAGCCCCGCACACCCATTGCCGCGCTTGATCAACAAAGCCCTCTGCATCGCCCTCTTGCTCAAAAACCGCGAAGGTGAAACACTGCTCGGCGTCGTACAGGTTCCTCGCCTGTTGCCGCGTCTGATTCGCTTGCCCCGAGAAGAAGACAGCCAGCGCATCGACTTTGTCTTCCTCGCCGACATTGTCCAGGCACATATTCCCGAACTTTTCCGGGGATATCAAATTCTCGACTCGGCTGCTTTTCGCATCACCCGAAACAGCGATCTCTACCTGGACGAAGAAGCAATCGACGACTTGTTACTCGCCATTGAAGACGAGTTACAAAATCGGCGCAAAGGCGACACGGTCCGCCTCGAAATCGAAGCCGATGCCAGCCGGGCACTTGTCAAGCGCTTACAATCGACATACAGTCTCAAAGACAACCAGATCTATCAAGTCAACGGGCCAGTGAATCTCAACCGTTTGATGGGACTCTATAGCGCGACCCCCAGACCCGATTTGAAATATTCACCCTATCACCCGCCCGACCAGACGTATGAGGAAGTCGATACCCTCTTCGACCAGATCAAACAAAAAGATATACTGCTCCACCACCCCTACGATGCCTTTACACCCGTTGTTCAGTTCGTCAATTCAGCAGCAACCGACCCCGATGTACTGGCCATCAAACAGACGCTCTATCGCACCAGCGAAGATTCACCCGTTATCGATGCACTGATTCGCGCAGCAGAGGCGGGCAAAGAAGTCACAGTGGTAGTTGAACTCAAAGCGCGATTTGACGAAGCATCCAATATTCGATGGGCGCGGCGCCTTCAGGATGCGGGCGTATGTGTCGTATATGGGGTTGTGGGCCTTAAAACGCATTGCAAACTCTCCCTGCTGGTCAGACGCGAATCCAACAATGGCCTGCGGCGCTATGCCCACATCGGCACGGGCAATTACAACCCCTCAACAGCCCGGCTTTATACGGACCTGGGATTGTTCACAGCACGCGAAGACATCACAAATGATGTGGCGGAAGTTTTCAACCTGCTCACCACGCAATCTGCGCATCCCCAGGTCAGCAAATTTCTCATTGCGCCCTCTACCATGCTCGATTCCATCCTTCAAAAAATCGACCGCGAAATCCACCATGCACGCAAAGGACGCACAGCCCGCATTGTCGCGAAAATGAATTCACTTCAAGACCCCAAAGTGATCCGCGCGTTATATCGCGCATCGCAAAACGGTGTGCAAATTGACCTGATTGTACGCGGTATATGCTGTCTGCGTGCGGGAGTTCCCGGTATAAGCGACAACATCAGAGTACGCAGCATCATCGGGCGTTTTCTGGAACACAGCCGCGTCTATTACTTTGAAAATGACGGGAATCCCGATGTGTACATCGGCAGTGCGGATTGGATGCCTCGAAATTTGCGCCGCCGCGTAGAAACGCTTTGCCCCATCGAAGATCCGGATTTGATTACGCGAATAAAATCAGAACTCCTCAGCACATGCTTTGCCGACAATGTCAAATCGCGCGAAATACTCCCCGATGGCACACACCGTCACATTGCACCCGCCCAAAACGAATCCGCATTCTGCATGCACGACATGCTCATGAATCTGTCTCTGGGTGAACCCGTCGATATCCCCGACTTTTTTGCCCAAACACCATCCTCAATTGAATCGACCGCTGCCACTTAAATGCAGCCCCACCAGGCGAGCAACCAGCACCGCCAAATAGGTTTGTCCCCAAACAGCTTCCAAAACAGCCAGATTTTTCGCCATCCGGCTTATAGGCATTATATCCCCATAGCCCAGAGTGGTCATTGTTATAAAAGAAAAATAAATTAGATCTGAAAACGCACCCAGGACGTGATCCGAAAACAAAATCGCATCTGGATCAAATAATAACAGAGTTTGATAAAGAAATGCCCACAACACGCCGCTTAAAAAATAAATGGCTATTCCCCCTTGAATAGAATCTATAGTAACCGTCGTCTCAGAGAAAATCCGGTGCAAAAAGATCAAAAGGCATATCCCGTAAAACAGGGTATAAGTACCCATTTTTGCCATCTCAAACACTCTGAATACTGCCCCAGAGAGATCAATATTGTGGATAAGTAAATGAAAGCCAAATCCCATAAGTCCGGGCACCAAACACAACGTCAATAACCATCTGGGAAGGCCTAAAGTCCAGAGCACTGTGGCCAGGAGCATTAAGAAGAGAAACCGTGCAAAATCCTGTCCTGCGCGGTCTAACAATGGCATTGCAAAAAAAAGAAAAACCACTGAAAGGGCGAGAATAGTGTATTTGTAGGTCGAAAAGTACTCCCAGAATTTCAAATCTGGACCTTTACTATTTGATCTCTCCACGCCGGTCCTCCATTTGCTTTTCCCACCATCCCCACCACGCTCCCCAATCACCTCTTCACGCGCCTGTACCAATTTTGCAACACATCGTACAAATGCGCCTGTTTCTCGGCATTTGCGGGATCGCCCAACAGATTATTCATCTCATAGGGATCACTTTCCAAATCGAACAGATGTGTTGCCTCAAAACCCTCTTTCTCCACCACCAGCTTAAACGCTCCTTCACGCACCATACACCAGGGCTGCATCTCTGAAAACACCGGTCGGTCTAAGGTATGCGAAGGATCGCTCACCACAGGCGCGAAACTATCGCCCTCAACCGAAGGAACGGAAGGTTGCCCCGCATAATCTACACACGTCGCAAAAAAATCCACACCAGACACCAGATCATCCACCACCGCACCTGCCGCGCCCCCCGGAGCGCGAACAATCAGGGGAATGCGACTCGACTCCTCCCACGCCTTACCCTTATTCGTCTCTCCGTGGCTACCCTGCAAATCCCCGTGATCCGACGTAAACATCACCACCGTATTATCCCGCAACCCCATGCGATCCAGCGCATCCATCATCCGCCCCACATTTGCATCCAACTGCGTCACCATCGCGTAATACGCGCGCAGATATTCATCGAGATCATTGCCATAGCGCTGATAAATCGGATCATTCTCCTGCGGTTTGGGACTCGGCGGACTGTGTGTCCTCGTATAGGGATCAACCTCCACGCAATTTGGACGTCGCGCAAGAGTCACGCCCCAATACATCTCGTCGTATTCGTACCCCGGTTGCTCGGGATAGTGCGGATTCTGATAGGACACAAACAGCGCGAAAGGCGCGTCTTCCGCCATCTTCTCCATGCGCTCAATCGCAATATCACTCGTCACATCTGTTCTGTGATGATCGTACCAATGCTCATCACCCGCCTCATCGTAAAATTTCACACTGTGCAAAAAATCGTTATAACACTGATACCCGATAAACTCCGTAAAATCCGCCCGCAACTCAGGTGGTATCCACACATTACCCGTTGCGCCCAAATGCCACTTGCCCACCCAACCGGTTCGATACCCCGCATCATTAAGCGCACCCGCCAGTGTGCGCGTCCCCTCGGGAATATACCGCCCATTGCGCAACGTATCTGTCTGCGATCCATACTGCCCCGAAATCAGCGTCGCGCGAAACGGCGTACAAACCGGCGCATTGGAATAACAATTGCGAAACAAAACCCCTTCTCGCGCCAACTTATCCAGATTCGGCGTATGAATATCCTCCGTACCCATACACCCCATCGCAAAAGCGTGCATCTGATCGGCAAAAAGAAAAAGAATATTCGGTCTATCGCTCATCCGTTGCTCCTTTGTACGAATCTACGAATCTACGAATCGAAGCTCGTAATGACTTTGGGTGGTGGAGCGGGGTTCGTCTATTCGTCTATTCGTGCTTTTATTTTTTAAAACCGCGACCCTTCAAATCCGCCAAACGGTGACGAAACCCCGACACCATCGCCCACTTTCTCCAGCAGATCGCGGTGATCATCAGTCATGGGAATACCGATCTCTCGGTGTTCTTTTTCCCATTGCCATTCCATGCCGCCGGCCAACTCGGCGCGATCGTGCCCCGGCAGAGGTTTTGTGGCGCGCGCCTCGCCGACATAGCGATCCATCTCCCGCTTAAACATCTCCACATCGGCAAATCGCCTCACATCAAACACCGCAATAAACGCACCTTGATGTGGTGTTGCACCTTTGCCTTCACCTGTAAACTCATACCCCTCATTCCAGATACCAGCCAAAATCCCCCCCATCGCCTGTAGCACAGCCGCCAATCCCAACCCCTTAAAAACTGCCGCGGGAAACTCCTCGAATGATTCTTCACTATATGGAATAAAGTTCGCCGCCATATCCATAACCAGAGGAGGCTGTTCACCAGTGGGCACGGCAATACTAATCGGCGACCCGCCCGACGCACTCATAACCGTCGCATCTGGACGCGGGCGATAGCGATGCGAAGACAGCGCCATCCCAATACAATCGCTGGCAAGCGCCATACGGGAATAATTGCCCGCTGCCCCAAAGTGGAAGTGATTGCGCGTCGTCACAGTACTCACACCCACTTTTAACGCCTTTTCAATCGCCATCTCCGTTCCCCGATGCGATGGGAAATACCCCAACCCACCATCCCCATCCAGTATAGCCGTCGCCTCTGATTCGGACACCACCGTCACATTGGGCCGCGGATTGGTATGCCCATTCTTCATTTGCAATATATAGTCGCGCACCTGCCGCGTACCGTGACTGAACACACAGCGCAAATCATTTGCCGTCAACGTAACCGCCATATGCTGCGCGTGTTCTTCGGACGTACCCACAGCGAGAAAGAGCGCACGCACATAAGCTTCTATCACCTCACCTGGCACGCGAATCCCGTGATCTGGATGTGAATTAAACAATCGCGATGGCATAATTCCTCCTTCTCATGCATGCCATTGAATCTGAGGCATATCGGATTTTGGTGGCGGAGGCCAGTGCTGTCCGCGCTGGCTGGTCAGCCCCCGGTTGGGACCGGAGTGATATGGCTGGTCTGGCAGACCCACCAACTGTCCATTCTCAACCCATTCTTCATCCTCGCCGTAAAGCGCGCCAATCAAGAGCGCTGTCAACCGCGTCAGGGCCTCGGCGTGTCGCGGATCGGACGACAAATCCACGAGTTCACAGGGATCGTTTTCCAGATCAAAAAGCTGCCGACAATTTCCCACAGAATAGTAAATCAACTTGTAGCGGCCATCGCAAATCATCCGCGTCGCATGGGCATCTTCGCCAACCTCGCCGTAAAACCAATCCCGCTCTTGCTCGCCAACCATCGACATTCCCTCCACAGTATCGGGAATATCTATCCCCGCCAGATCCAACAACGTGGGCATCACATCTTGCCACCCCACCAGGCGATCATCCACGCGATTGAACCCGACCCGCTCATCGCCAGCAGTACCGAGCAAAATCATTGGAATATTGGCTGAACCCTCGTAGAAAAGCCGCTTCGCCAACATATTGTGATTGCCCAACATATCGCCGTGATCCGACGTAAAACAAATAACCGTATTATCGAGCAAGCCCTCCTCCCTCAGCGTGCCGATCAACACGCGCAGGCTGTGGTCAATATGGGTACACAGGGCATAAAACGCACGCCGCGCCATCTCGATTTGAACCGCACTGTGCTTATCTCCTCGCGCAGTCATCGATTGGAGACTATAGGGAAGACCTCCAGACCGAACCCAATCGCCCATAAACGGCGTATCCATCTCCATATCCCGATAAAAATCCAGGTACTTCTGCAACGGCACAATCGGTGGATGTGGATGCCGATAGGAAATAAACCAGAACGATGGACGCGTGGGATCTCGCCTTTTAATAAATCTCGCCATATTTTGAGTCGCCCAATTCGTCGCATGGGTTTCGTCAGACAAATGCCAGGGTGCCACACTATACTCGTTATTGCTCATACCGTGATTAAAGTGCTCGCCCGCATAGCCCTGATCGCCTAAAAACAGCTCGTAATCGTCGAGAACCCCGTACTGCGTGCGTCCCTCTTCATCTAAAATCACATCGTCAAACCCAATGCGATCCCGCTGCGGAAACACATGCAACTTGCCCACGGCATACGCCTGATATCCCGCATCGCGAAAGGTCTGTGCCAGAGTTGGCATATCGGGCATTTCGAGTGTCTCTTTAAACACGCGATCCCCGTGGGTTCGCGGCGTGGTACCCGTCATCAACGTGCGCCGCGCCGGAATACACACCGGACATTCGGCATAACAATTGGAAAAACGCACGCCACTTCGCGCCAATTCATCCAGCGTCGGCGTCTGAATAACAGGATGACCAGCACAACCCAAAAGATGTGCTGGCCAGTGATCTGTCGAAATCAACAATACATTTGGTTGTACAGACATAAATTCCTCGCATTTTGAGTATCGGTTGTCAGCCTCTTTAGCGAGCCGTAATACAGAGACTTGACACCATACAAAAGGTTCGCTAAGTTCGAGTATGAGCAGTTATTTTTGAAAAAACTGCGTTTTGTGGGAGACTGCCATGGCGACAATTGTTGATGGCAAAAAAAGGATTCCATTTTTGCGGGGTATGCTGGCGCACTATTTAATCGAGCATGGATTCGCATTTCAAGAAGCATACAAATTCGCAGATGGCATCCGCAGGTCACTTCAAAAAGCGAAAGACATAAACGCCGAAGATATGGCCGACCTGGTGCGAAAACAGGTGCAGCGCGAATTTGGTGACCGGATAATTGGCGATGCCATTTTTTGGGAACCCACATCGCGGCAAATTTTTATCGAAGAAGGCGAAGACAGGGCACTATTTTCTCTGGAGCGGCTCGCCGATTCGCTCGAAGCCATTGGGCTGGATCACGACCTAACACACCAGATTGCCTCAGAGGTCGAGCAACAACTTTCGCGGTCACAAGGCACGGTAATTAAGCGATCACAGATTTTTAAAACCACGCTAAAAATTTTAAAAAACGGCTATGGGTCTCAGTATGCCGAGCGCTATGAGGCCTGGTATCAATTTCGCAAGGATAGACAGCACAAGCCACTCATCATTCTCATCAGCGGCGCAACTGGAGTGGGCAAAACATCCGTTGGAGTGGCATTGGCCAACCAGCTAAAAATTTCGCGCGTCGCATCCACCGATGCCATTCGGCAGATTATGCGATTGATGATCTCACCCGACCTAATGCCCGCATTGCACACCTCCTCATTCTCTGCCTGGCAACATACAGGCGCAGAGTTGGCCGGTGAGCATCCACCAGTAGTGCAGGCATTTCGCGAACAGGCTGTTCGCGTTGGCGTTGGCGTGCGAGCAATGATTGAGCGCGCCATTGAAGAGCATGTCAACCTGATAATTGACGGGGTACATCTCCTGCCCGATTTGATCGATTTGAGCACCTATAAAGATCAGGCAACATTTATCTGGATGACCTTGTACTTAGATGACAAAAAGCAATATGTCGAGCGTTTTGAATTTCGCAGTGAAAAAGCAACGCAAAGAACATCGCACCACTATGTAGAAAACCTCGATGCCATCTTACAGATTCAGCAACATATCTTAGAGGTGGGCGAAGCCCATCGCATCATAACCGTTGAGAATGCAAATTTTGACGAAACCGTGCAATCGCTCTCAGCACACATTATGGATGTGTTGCGAAAACGCTACTGATTCCCTACTCATCTTCTAATAATCACAGCGTATTGAAGCGGGTCATCGCCGATATTTTTTATCCCGTGCAAAATACTGCATTCGAGATGCATGGCTTCACCCGTATTGACCGAATGTGTTTGGTCGCCATACAGAACTTCACCATTGCCTTTAATAACGTAGAAAATTTCCCACCCATCGTGCCGATGTGGCGGGTGAGCGCGCTGACCTGGATCAACTTCTGAAACATGTAAGTGCAGACGGTCGGCATCTGTGCCTTCGGTAAATAGAAAACGAGAAATGCCCTTGATATCCGTGCGGGTTGTGACAGACATAGCTGAACTCCTGAAAATTAATGGGGATGGTCGTCGCAGTCGGGGCGGTTGGGATCGTCAATAAAAGTGCCCGTATTGAGATATTCGAGTGCTTTGGTATAACTTCGGCGCTCGAGAAAATGTCTGAGTTGTGCTGGCGTATTGCGATCAAGGCTGCGCTGAATATCGTCGAGTTTGAGCAAATGCTCGGCGATATTTTCTTTTTTCTCAATAGCCTCAAACATCGCAATAAGTGTGGATCGAATATCTGTAGCTTGATCTGAGGTCATACGCCCTCCATTGTATTTAGAGATCTGCAACTAAAGAACGCCCGTCAAAATGAACTGCTATCGCAGTTGTACACCAATCAACGGGCGTTTTGCTGTTTTGATCTCACAAGTTCGAATCACCATCAGCCCCTAAAGTTAAGGTCGGTCTTTACAGCCGATGAATCGCCTTGCCCACGCCTGAATTGTCGGACTTCGATCCGTGTGGATTGGAGTGCGCGTTTTAAGTGAGTCAAAGCACGCCGCGGTTTTGTCTGCGTGCCACAGGTAAAAAGGTCAACCGCTGCAAAACCCTGCTCCGGCCAGGTGTGGATGGTCAGGTGGCTCTCCTGAATGACCACAACACCCGATACACCAAAAGGCGAAAAGTGATGAAACATACTATTGATAACCGTGGCACCTGCGCGTTGGGCGGCTTCAATCATAACCGTTTCAAGCGCAGTGACGTCATTGAGCAGATCGGCGGGGCAACCGTACAGATCGACGAGCAGATGTTTGCTCAGTGCATGGGACATAGGCTCATTCAGGAAAGGATTTTTTCGACATATTCACGCGCAGCAGCACAGGCCTGAACCGGTTCACCCCAGGTGACTTTTTCCAGCTCAATGACGAGTTCGCCCTCATAACCCGCGCCCTTGAGAATACCGATAACATCTACAAAAGGCAAATCGCCCTCGCCAAAAGGTACGGGTATTTCACCCTTTTGATCTCTCAGGTGAACAAGACCAATGCGGTCGGCAAAAGCTTCTGCAAAAGCCCTTACATCAACGCCTGCTGAAAGGAGATGGCCTGCATCCATCAGCACCCTGGCGCGATCGGGAAGCTCGGGCAAAATACCCTGATAATCTTCAATATTCTCGAACAAATTCCCCTTGTGATTGCCTATATTGAGCGTAAAATTGGGGATGCGCTCAAGCACATGATTAATACCCGTAATAAAATCTTCACGCGCCTCCTCTGTGCGATCACCGCCTTTGAGATTGGCACACTGTAGCCGCAGAGCGCGAGAAAGATGGATATCCCATTCGACCTGGCGCATATTGTATCTCAAATCGCGTTCGTCCGTGCTGGAATTGCGTCCCGTAATATTGCGAATATTGAGGCCCGTGAGCGTAACGCCCGCATTGTCCAGACGCTCGCGCACCATACGCACCGATGTATCCGCGTGAACCGGCGAACTCTCGGTAAACGTGCGAAAAAGTTCAATGCGATTAAAGCCCGCTTCTGTGGCAACGTTCAGCGCATCGGGCAAAAGTAAATCGGGACAAACAGTCGTGCTAAAAGTAAGTTGCATAAAGTATCTCTTTAAAAAGTGGTCAGTCCCTCATCCCCTCACATCTCACCTCAGATAAAGCACAACATCATCATCCTCGACCTCCACGCGATAGGTACGCACGCGCAAATCGTCATCTGTAATGGACTTACCGGTCTTCAGCTCAAACTCCCAGTTGTGCCAGGGACACTTGATAATTTCGTTTTCGCGTTCATGGCCGATATCGGTAAAGCGCCCATCGCCCACCTCTTCGCCCTCCCAAACGACCAATGGACGTACGCGCCCCTTGCAGAGCGGACCCAGGCGATGGGGGCAGACATTGCGCAAAGCATAGAGATTGCCATCCACATTGAGAACGCCAATTTCCCGCTTATTAATCGTCACAATTTTGCGCTCGCCAGGGGGCAAATCCGCTATTTTCGCTACCCTGTGTTTCGACATCAGAAAAGCCCAAATATTTCGCCGGCATTCTCGCCCATAATACGCTTCTTTAGATCGCGATCAATATTGCGAAGCACGTGACCGGGTTCATCCCAGTCCCAATGTGGATAATCACTGGCAAAAACAAGGGTATCCTCGGCGTGCATCCAGCGCAAATACGTCTCCAGATCTTCTTTTCCGCCGGGTATATCGGGCATAGGTTGCGTACCCAGGCGAATATGCTCGCGGATATACTCGCTGGGCAGGCGTTTGACCCAAGGCGTATAGTCGCGCAACGCGCGCCAATCGAGATCGAGGTGCCACATAAGACCCGGCAGCCAGAAAGTATCCATCTCGACAAATATAAAGTGGAAATTCTCGAATTTCTCAAACACGCCTTCCACAACGAGACTGGTGACATGAGCCTGTGCAATTTGGGGCCGCGCCATCCGCATCTCGAGATAATAGGTGGGATATCCCGCAGCAGTGGGCGGTGCTGCAAGACCTGCGCCTTCAGCCCCAAAATGAACCGAAACGGGCAACCCGTGTCTCTCACAGACCTCGTAAATGGGATGGTAATGGCGGTTGCCAAAAGGCATGCGGGCGCCCGCGGGCATCATAACCTGCACAAAAGCCGGGTCGGGACCCAGACGATCGATTTCCTTGACCGCAAGTTGCGGATCTACGGGGCAAATATGGATCGAAGCCCGAAACCTCGGGTCGGCACTGATCCAGTGGTCTTTTGTCCAATCGTTAAACGCACTGCAATAAGCCGATGCGTAATCCGGGTTGTTGTGAACAGCTGCTGCATAAGGCCCACCCGTGAGAATCGCGTAATCTATATCATAAACATCGAGGTGCTTCTCAATACAAACCTGTGGCTGATGGGCGGGATTTTCCTTTGGATCGTCCCACAGATCTTTTCGCGCCCCACCTCCTGGCATATTGGTGTACCCAAGCCGGGGCATCATCGTACCAAAATCTTTGATATACTCGACAAAGTGGCGCGGCATATACGGATAGAGCGCATCACCCTTGCCCGAAGAATGATGTACATCGCAATCTACAATCGTCATTTTTGTTAGCGCATTAGCCCTGCCATTGGTACGCGGAACAGTTGTAGTAGCAGACATCGCAACCTCCTATGTGATGGTCAGGAGAATAGATTACTTCCTTTTCAATGTCAAGTCAAACAATATCAAACGCACGCGCCACCACCCAATCGGGTCGGGGATTATCCACCGCACGGGGTGTATTGGATATGGCATTGTACGCGATAATAAATGTCTTGCGAGGCAACGGCGACATATTGTGGCCAGAGCCATGCACAATATTGCAATCAAAAAACAGCACATCGCCCGGCTTTCCCGTAATATGCTCAATATCTTCCTCACAAATTTTTTCTTTCAGGGTACCTGTATCAATACACCACTGCTTATAGCTCGTCGTAACCGTATCCGCATAGTGCTCTTGACGCCCCCATTTATGAGACCCCGATACCACCATCAAACAGCCGTTATTGAGCGTAGCCCGATCCAGAAAAACCATAGCGGAAACGAGACGCGGATCAACCCCATCCCACATCCAGTACCCATAGTCCTGGTGCCACAGCCAGACCGTGCCTTCAAACGCATCCTTGACATTGAGTTTCGAGTGCCAGATATACACATCATCTTTGAGAACCTGTCGAACGGGATGCAGGATTTTCGGGTGACTGATAAGCTCCTGAAAAGCGTCAACACTCCGATGGGCGAGATAAACCTGACGCACAGCACCGCCGCGTTCCCGTTCCCGATGCAACCCGTCATTCTCTCCACTGAGCAAAAGCGGAACATCGCCATTGAGTGCATCAACCTCATCGGATGAAAGCAAACCGGGCATAAAGAGATAACCCTGTTCACCGTATTGTGCGAGTTGTTCGTCAGTCCATTTCATGGGCAACTCCTGAGTATTGTTAATTCCCCATCACGTGTATCTGAAGCGTTTCAAAACCTTCCAAAAATAAATCGACATCTTTCTCCATAGAAACAGGTGGCGCCGTGTTCTCAATACGACGAGGACCACGCGGCGGGGAGTCTGGTGAATTGTCAGGCGACGCGCTTTCCTCAAATGGCATAACAAATGTCAAACGCGCCTTTAAGATAACATTTTCATCTATCCCATTCACGCGAACAAAAAAATCTTCGAGCGTTTCATCACGCCCAAAAGGATCAAAAAACCCAAAAGGACCGCCACCGTCTCCAGCGGAATCTGGCCCTAATGTCGCTGCAGAACCCACTTCGAGTTCATAAATACCTGCGGGAAGCGTATCGGGTATGCTAAATGCCATCTCGATTTCCCGGTCCTCACGCCGCCCCACGCGCAGCGAAGTCGCAACAGACAACGTACTCCCGGCACTGACAACCGTATCCGCAGCAACGCCTACGATTTTTGCAAAACGAGATTCGGACAATATATCAACATGAATCTCTGCCTCGCGCATCTGCACGGCGTAATCATTTCTTGTCATGAGTTGCGAGAGCATCCTTCTCAGGTCAGCAGAAGCATTGTCAGCCAAAGACCAAAGCCGTCCTTCTGGCTCTACATAAAGCCGAGAGCGAGCCAGTATTGAATCTGTCTCCACAAAAGAAATATCCGTCCTGATGCGCACACTGTGATTCGGCTCATTTTCAACTCGGCTAACCAAAGGCCAGAACAAAGCCCCCGCAACGAGATCGGCTGTCTCGAAGGGGTCAAGACCAACCGCTACCCTGTGCGTAAGCTCAAGCACATGCCCTGAAGAAAACGTATAGATGCTCTTGACAGGTATCAATGCTGGCCCCTCGCCAAGCACACCGCGAACCGCAGGCAAACGGTCCTCAGTCAGCGTCCCCCGCACCGTTGGATTCACCGTTGCAAACTTAAACGGCGCTCTTAGATTGGATATTTGACCGAGCACCACTGCTTCTATAATAGGCAGTTCGACCGCACCCAAATCGTCCATCGAATGCCCAAAACCATATATCCGATTGCCATCGACGTATGATATGGTCCCCAAAGCACCGAACGTAACCTCACCCAGCATCAAACCAACCGCCAGGGGCCTACCCGCCTCAAAACTATCCTGACTTTGTGCGGCTCGCCCCGCTGGCGTCAACTCACCTTGAAAGGGCGAATCAGATAGCTGGTATGCAGGATTGAATCCCGTGCCCAGCAGGGGAATAGTCAGAGGTTTAATACCGTTCCCCTCCCAGGTGGTTGTGAGTTTAGTCAATGGAATCGCGCCCTTTTTGCCAATCACCCATTCTATCGGCGTTACAAAAAAATAATACGGCGGGCTATCTTGAGAAGAAAAACCATAAGCAATAGCACCCCATGTACCTTGCTCAGTGAAAATGGGAGAACCACTCATACCCTGGGCAATACCTCCGAGTTGTATCAAAACAGGATCGGAAGCTTCAACCATATAAACAGGCATTGGTGGCAAAAAATCGTCAACCACCTGAATGAACGTCATTTCGAGATCTGCAAGCTGTCCATTGGCAAATTCGGTCCGCATGAATACGGGCGTGCCCACAGGCATATTACGAACCTCATCAATCGAAACAATGGGGGAGAGAGAATAGGGTTTTAATTCCCCTATTGGACGCAAAATATCTTCTGTGTCTCTAAACACCGCTTTACCAAAATGCTCGACAAATAACAGAAAATCGTCAAAAGCAATCTCGCCATCGCCATTCAGATCGTACCTGGATTCGTATCCCGAATCACCACGACTGAATCCAAACTTATCTACAAATTGCAAAAAGTCGGGAAAATCGACAACACCGCTTCCATCAAAATCCGGATTGAAGCCCGATTGTAACGCGCTCTGAAGGGGTTGAATTAGAAACAAAATGGATAGGCTTGCAAAGATCAAAACCTGCGCCAAACAGGTGTAGAACCGCAGTTTCCGCATTAGTTTTTCCTTTCATTGGATTTTAGAAGTTATTTTAAACTATGTCCCAATCACACACTTCAAACAGATTACATCATACCCTCCTCCTCTCTCCCCCAGCCTTTACTATTACTGCACGAGTTTAATT
Source organism: Gemmatimonadota bacterium (assembly GCA_026705765.1). Taxonomy (NCBI): domain Bacteria; kingdom Pseudomonadati; phylum Gemmatimonadota; species Gemmatimonadota bacterium. The sequence continues at coordinate 129,691 of JAPPAB010000054.1, read as the reverse complement.
TCAAACAACTTGGGCCACCACTTGCCCGTAACGAAAATGCGGTCAGTCGCAGCGTCATAAGCAATGCCATTGAGCACACCAACGCGGTGGTGCAAGCGATCGGCTTGAGAGAGAATACCCGCGAGATTGATCCATCCCGTAATCCTACCACTTTTGGGATCGATGCGGGCAATGCGATCGGTTTGCCAGACATTGGCAAAAATCTGTCCCTTAATATATTCAAGCTCGTTGAGATAATGAACAGGACCCGTACTATCGGTCACTTCAATACGCCCAACTTCTCTAAATGTATTCGGATCCCGAAAATAAATAATATTCGTACCATCACTCATAATCAGCTTTTCGCCATCGTGAGTAAGCCCCCAACCCTCCGTAGAATATGCAAATTGGGCCTGTAACTCAAATGTGTTCTTATCGTACACAAAACATATACCCGACTTCCACGTAAGTTGATACAGGCGATCACCAAAAATCGCGACACCCTCGCCAAAAAAATTGGGAGCAATGCTTTTCTGCGCCAAAACTGCGCCTGTGGCAGGCATAACCCTGCGAATCATTGAAGCGCCGTATTGTCCGGTACCTTCATAAAAAAAACCATCTTCAAAAACCAAACCTTGCGTAAAAGCATTGGGATCGTGTAAATAGGTATTGACAACAGTATAGGTATAGCTGGACGGAAGCGCAGATTCAGAAGCGGGTGAATCCGCACCTGGAAGAGGCGGCGTCTGGTTGCACGTCGTAAAAAAGAAAATACACCAACAAATAGAGAAACCACGAACACATCTTTTGGTATTGGCAATCAATGGTTTAATTCCCAAAAATTTTCATATATTGGTCAGTTGACACGACTCTTGTTGAATATACGATTATGATGCATAATACTCAAGTAGATGAATATCCGAAAAACGCAATTGGAGGTAAGTCATGGCCGAAGGTAAATTCGACCTGCTGTTAAAAGGCGGACAAGTGATTGATCCTGCCAATAAGGTAAATGGATTATGCGATGTGGGAATTGCAAATGGGAAAATTACAAAGGTAGAAGCAGATATCGCCGCAGAAGAAGCGGACCAGGTGGTAGATGTATCAGATCTGATAGTAACGCCCGGATTGATCGATATACATATCCACGCCTACTTCACCCGTGCATTAGGAGAGGGTCTCTTCAGTTCAAGCCTGAATCCAGACGCACATTTCCCACATTCTGGCGTAACAACATGCGTAGATACGGGAACCGCGGGATGCGAGGAAATCGCGCACTTTCGCCAAACCGTCATGGAACATGCAAAAACGCGGGTCCTGGCCTATATAAATATTTCTGCACCCGGTATGGGCGCACCCGAGCAGGACATCCAAACTTTTGACGTAGATGGTGCCGCACGAGCCGCCCTCGAACACAGCGAAGTAGTCGTCGGCATCAAAACAGCGCATTACTGGACAAGCGCGCCCTTTGACGACATGCACCCACCCTGGGAATCGGTGGAAAAAGCAGTCGAAGCGGGCGATGGATGCAGCATGCCCGTCATGGTCGATTTTTGGCCGCGGCCCGAGCGCCCCTACCCCACGCTGATTCTCGAAAAACTCCGCCCAGGTGATATTCACACCCATGTTTATGCGCGGCAATTCCCCGTAGTAGATAACAACGGAAACGTCGAACCGTATATGTTTGAAGCCAGACAACGCGGAATCTGGTTTGACCTGGGGCATGGCGCTGCGAGCTTCTGGTATCGAAACGGCGCGCGAGCCATTGCCAATGGATTTGCCCCCGACTCCATCAGCACAGACCTGCACATGGGTAATATCTCTGGTACCGTATTCAGCATGCAAGACACCATGTCAAAATGTCTGGCAATGGGCATGACCCTCGAAGACGTCATTTATAGATCAACCGCGACGCCAGCGCGAGCCATCGGACATCCGGAATTGGGCACACTATCAGTGGGAGCAGAAGCGGACATCGCAGTATTGGCCCTCGAAACTGGAAACTACTCATTTCAGGACTGCGGCTATACGCGAATAGACACCGACCAACGCCTGATCTGTCGGCTCACAATTCGCAATGGACAAATCATTTTTGATCGAGACGCGCGCACCGTACCCCATTGGGAAGATGCGCCACCCGAATACTGGCCGGTAACGGAAACACCCGTCAGGGTCCCCAGATTGTGGCGGGCATGACGTCAATCCAGCGTTTCTGGACGCACCATCTCGCCCCGTGCGGCCGATGTATCGGCCGCACATGCCGCCGCGAGTGAGTCGAAGGCATCTTCACCGGTCACCGCGATCGGTGCATCATTCACAACCGAATCGACAAACGCGCAAACGGCCCCCGTGATCCCCGACGCTGTACTGTTGTCCAAACCGCTTAAATCTTCCCACTCCTCTGCTCCTTCGCGATAGACATGCGTTCCCACAATCATGCCTTCAGAAGCAACCACTCGGAACATATCATCGAGAAAATTCGAACGCGGCCAGCGCGCCTCGTAGGTCACCGTAACCTGCCCCACGACGCCACCTGCGAACTGAAACAGGGCGGATGTTGTCTTATCTCTCGGGAACTCCAGATTGCCGAGCCGATTGGCGAAAGCACAGACAGACTCCACAGGTCGTCCTGCGAAATGTCGCGCAAGATCCACTTCGTGAATGCCCGAACCGTTCAACGCGCTCCGACCCGCCTCTACCGACGCATACCACGGCGAACGCGCAAATTGCCCACGCTTGTCCTGGACCGCATCGATACGGAGGTGAATCAAATCGCCCACTTCGCCAGCATCGAGAATCGCTTTGATTCGCTTGAAACGTGGCCGGAACCTGCGCTCGTGCGCTACCATCACTTTCTTTCCCGTCGCCTTCGCCGCAGCCAAAATTGCCCGCGCATCCTCGAGATTCGTCGCAAGCGGTTTTGTCTGCAACACATGGGATCCAGCCTCAAAGCAGGCCGTTGAATGTGGCCGATGAAGATGGTCAGGCGTCACGACACACACCGCGTCGGGACGCTCCTTTTCGAGCATAACCTCAATCATCTCATAGACGGCATCCACCTTGTCGTGCTCCCTGCGAACCATTTCGGCTTGATCGGCGTCCAGATCTACCAGGACAACCCTATCTACATCCGAATGCCCAACCAGCCCACGAACAAAATGCTGGCCCAACCCAAGCCCCACTACTGCTGCCTTTATTGATCCCATAACGTCTCCTTTATGGATTAGCAAAAAGGCGATCCACCGCGTAATGGACCGCCTTTTCTTTTTTTAACATTCCTCAGCGTCAATGCATTTCGTGCGTCTCCGACCCGTGCATAGCTCCGGACTCGATAAAATACAGCCCATACGCGAGAGCGATCCCTACGAGAAAGCACACAGTGAGCTTAACTCGGTCGTGACTGTGAAAATGGATTTCCGGTAGCAGATCGCTCAGGGAAATACACAGAAACGCGCCGGCTGCAAAGACCAGCACATACCCGATCACCTGTTCCTCCCAATGCCCCAAAAGACCAATCCCCCAAAAAGTCAGTAAAGCCACCACCGGACAGAGCAGGGCGAATCCGATATTAACTGCTATACGAGCACGGAGGCTATGACCCGCGGCCTGCAACAAACCGATAATAGAGAACGCGTCGAGTGGCTTGTGGAAAAGAATCGCAAGAAACACTCCGAGTCCTGCTAAACCAGCTTCGCCTTCATGCAGTTCACCAACCCGGATGCTGGTGCCCAAAGCGATGCCCTCGGTCACCGTATGCAGCCCCAGCCCCAGAGCAATGCCGATCACCCTGCTTTCGGGACTGGTATGCTCATGGAGAAAATCACCTGCCTCATCGCTGAAATCGTGCTGGTGAAAGTGAAAGATACGCAGCAACAGAACCATCAGTACGATGCCAAACACCATCAATCCCATGGCTTTTTCGACAGCACCTGGCCCGGGAATCCATACCAGACCGTGTGGCACGAGATGATACAGGGCAATCCCCAGAATGAAACCCGCAACAAAACTCATCACCGTCTGGATGCGCGTATGCGTCATGGTAACCTTTGCCGGCAAATATCCGCCGAGCAAAGACGCGGCAATGATAGCGATAGAGTATCCTATAAAAAGAGGTAGCAAATTCGAATCCGCAGTGATTTAAACCAAAAACTCAAATGATCTGGATTGATTATAGATATCACAGTTTGAACAGAGGGCGGATATTGAACAACATATCCTCATAGCCACTCTTAAAAGCACCTGCGCGGAATCGCCAAACAATCAGGGCAATCATGGCAAAAGCACTGCCCCATTGGATGAGTTGAATGGTCTCTGACTCCGAGGGACCAAGGTACACGGGAATCGTCACGCCGAGGGCGAGAAGCAGAAGATCAACCGCAATGCCCAGCACGACAGTAACTGCGATCACCGATGAGACATAGATGGATGCAAAGCGCGTGCCGAACTGGCTGACAATAATCGCAATAGTGCCCGTATTGGTCGCCGGTCCAGTCATCAGAAAAATCATCGCCGCGCCAGGACTAAACCCCTTGGCGACTAGCGCGGCGGCTATCGGAGTACTCGCGGACGCACAGATATAGAGAGGTACACCAACCAGCACCATAACGGGGTAGGACAACCAGCGCGCATACGCATTTGACATCAGATCGCTCGGAATCGCCAGATAGATCACGCCTCCCAGCGCGATGCCCACGATCAACGCAAACAGAATATCGTCCGCTATTTCTACAAAGCCATAGCGAAAAATATGCCTGACGACTTTTTTAAAAGTCAAATCGTCCTCAGAAATTTGTTTGTCGTTGGCCCGAACCATATCGCGTTTGTCGTGCTTGACCTTCCTCACCCAACCAAAAAATAACGTCTTCAGTTGTGAGGGACTAACGTAGCAATCATCGCTTCCAGACACCAGAGGTTCGTGCCCATGGTCGTGGTCACATTCATGATCGCAGTCTTGACCACGGTCACGACTGCGATCGCTCCTCTCAGTCTCGTCGCGATCATCTCGTATGAGACCAATACAAAAAATACCGGCGACGACAGCGGTAATAAAACTGATGATGGGCCTGACAATAGCGACAATAAATCCAAAAAATGCGTTCGTGACCAGAATCGAATCCGCACCTGTTTCCGGCGCCGTGATCAGAAAAGACATACAGGACGAACGGGACGCGCCCTTATTGCGCATCTCGGCAACTACTGGCACAACCGAGCAACTGCAAAGCGGCACCGGCACGCCGACGGCAGCACTTGTGCTTACGGATTTCAAGCTATCCTCACGCAACCACCGCAAAATAGCTTCACGCGAGATAAATACGTGAATCAAGCCAGAAAGAAATAGCCCCAGCATTAGCATAGGCGCTAACAACAAAAACGATAACCAGAGAAAATCAAGAAAACTGGTCAATACCTGGAGAACTTTTAAAACCAATTGACCTCACCCTCTCTGCCAGACAGATGACGTGCTGGCCATCAACCCGGGCTGAAAAATTTTATCGCGATATACTAAAAGTATATAAGTGAAAAATTAAATCTGATGCTTTTTCCAATGGCCCTGGGCGAATTTGCGAACGGTAAGTACACCCTGTACAATACTGTAAACAATAAGCGCGACCCATATACCTTCAATATCAAACCCAAGCGTAAACCCCAGAACATAAGCGACGGGCAGGCGAACGAGCCACTGGGCAATCAGGGTATAATACATCGGAGGCATCGTATCGCCAGCACCTCTGAGACTCCCGCTACTCGTATTGGAGGCACACAAAAATGGTTCGGCAACGACCATCGCATAAAGGTAAATGACACCGGTACTGATCACCTCTTGTGCATCCGTAAATACCGACATAAAAACTCCGGCAAACACCACGGCGGGCAGCGACAGGGCAATATTGGTCACAACTGAAATAAAGAGAATAGTCCAACCGTGGCGCTCTGCACCAGCGGGCTCTTTCGCCCCCAAATGCTGCCCTACCATAGCTGTTGCAACCGTGCCAAAAGCCAACCCGGTTCGCCGCAAAATGTGTTCTACCTGACCCCCAATAGCATACGCCGCAACCGCAGTTGTAGATAATGTGGACATGGCAATGAGTTTGAGATAAACCACACCTGAGCCATTGCGCAATATGCCTTGCAGACCAGAGGGTACGCCAATCTTGAGGATGCGACGCGCAACATCCCAGTTAAATCGGTAAGATGTATCGGGCAAAAGCGTGAGCGCAAAACGCCCGCTATAAAGACACCCAAGCCCGATTAAAGTTGCCGCACTGCGCCCCAAAAGACCGCCCACAGCAGCCCCCACAACGCCCATTTTCGGCAAACCCCAGTGACCAAAAATAAGAAGAAAACACATTACAATTTGAATACTACTACTGATCAAACTCAGATAGAAAGGCGTACGCGTATCCCCAGCACCCTGAAAGCAACTCGCAATCGCGCGATTCAGCGTCATAAAGGGAACGCCCAAAAAGAAAACCTGTAAATACGGCGTACCCAGAGCCGCCACCTCGGAATCGGAGGTCATCATCGGAATCAAAAAAGGCGAAAGAACCAAACTACCCAGGCCAAAAGCGATACTAAACAAAAAAAGCAGGGAAAACGCCTGCTTCGCCGCTGCACTGGCTTCGCGCATAGAATCTGCGCCAATCGCCTGTGCGACCATCGTCAGCGCGCCTCTCGAAATGGACATCATCGCAGTGAAGAGCACGCGCGTAAACACCTGAGCAATACCCACCGCAGAAAGGGCTACGGGACCGAGCTTCCCGATCATAAAGAGTTGCGCCATATGCACAGCCGTCTCGATCATGCCTCCCCCAGCAACGGGTAAGGTCATCCCGAGGATCTTCCCTGTTAGCGAAAGATCGACTTTGCGCTCAGTGGATTCTACTGTCGTTTCGAGTGGTTTGGACATAAAGTTAAAAGATGTTCGGGAATACCCTGCCCCATCACCATAGCTGCGACATCGTCCTGCGTGACATCGCAGATCGGAAAATCGCCGACCTTTTCGCCGTGGCTGAGAATAGTTGCCCGATCAGCAACCTCAAACACATGGGTAATATTATGCGTAATAAAAATAACTCCTAACCCTTTTTCTTTAGCAGCCGCAATATAGCCCAGCACCTTGCGCGTTTCGCCAACAGAAAGCGCAGAAGTCGGTTCATCGAGAATGAGCACGCGAGACCCAAAGTGAAGGGCGCGGGCTATGGCAATCGATTGTCGCTCGCCACCGGAAAGACGGGCAACGGATTCGCTCGCATTGCGAATGTGAATACCTATCTCACCCAGCGCCGCGGCCGCGCCTGTATCCATCGCCGCCTGATCGAAAAGCGCAAACGGACCGACCCGCTTAACGAGTTCTCTCCCCAGATAAAAATTGCGCGCAATGCTCATACTCGGCACAAGCGCGAGGTCCTGATAAACGGTCTCAATCCCCAAATCTCGGGCATCCTGTGGCGAGTCGAACCGAATGACCTCATCCCCAAAATACATATCGCCTTCACTCGGCGGATAAACACCCGTAATCACCTTAATCAGCGTAGATTTGCCCGCCCCATTATCGCCTAAAAGCGCGAGAACTTCGCCATCCTCAAGCGTGAAATCAACGCCTTTCAGCGCGACAATATGCCCAAAGCGCCGACCGATATTTTTGAGTTCGAGCAAAGCCACATGTATCCTCAGCGTTCTTTCCGCACAAAATTGTTAATCACAACAGCCACAATCATAATAGCACCAATAGCACCCCGAAAAGCATTGGAGGGAACCTGCATAAGAACAAGCCCCGTGCGCAACATACCGGTCAGCGCAGTGCCAATAGCCGAACCGATCAAACTGCCATACCCCCCTGTAAGCAGCGTGCCACCAATGACAACCGCGGCGATAACCTCGAGTTCCAGCCCCGTACCGCGCAACGGATCGACGCTCTTGAGTCGTGCGACCTGAATAATACCCGCGAGCGCAGCGAGAAATCCCGAAATGACAAAATTGGTCACGCGCACGCGGTCAATCCGAATACCCTGCAAACGCGCCGCCTGGGCATTGCCCCCCGTGGCAAAAACAGCATTGCCAAAACGAGACTGACTCAAAATAATCGCAAAAACCGCGGTCAGCCCTATCCACCACAGAATGCCAGTGCGGTAGTTCCCCGGTTCAATGCGTCCATTGAGCGCGTAAAAAAAATCAATTTTAACCGGCATCAAAGGATGGGGTAAAAGTGCCTCAATGACGAGATAAGCGACAAAAAGAAGCGCTGCAGCAACCAGGATTTTGGACTTTACGGACTGATTTCTCGCCCGCCAGATATCCCGCGCTATCCACAGAACGAGAAAAAAAAGTGCGAGCGTCAAAATAAAAACCACTGGACCGGGCACTTCGAGAATCGGAGACTCGCGCGAATAATCGGCATATCGAATAATGCGCCCACCGGAAATAGCCGTAAGTGGAATAGCGCGATAAGCGAGCATCGTCCCCAGCGTAATAATAAAAGAGGGAATGCCCGTGGATACCAGAAGCAACCCATTGATCAGACCGAGCAAACAGCCGACAACTAATCCAATTCCTGCCCCGAGTAAAATAGGTACACCACTTACGGTTGCATAGAGAAATGCGAGAGAAGACACCCCCAGAATAGAACCAACTGAAAGGTCAAACTCTCCAGAAATCATCAACAGCGTAATACCGATCGCGAGGATGCCCGGAACGGCCTGACTATTGAGAATGGAAGAAATCGCGCTATGGGAGAGAAATGTATCTGGCGTGGCGAGTGCGAAAACTAAAAATATAACAGAAAAACCCGCTGCGGCGCCGGCTTCTGGCGAGCGCGCAAGGCGGGTGCGAATGGCGTCATAAGGCTTCAACAGAAATCCTATCTATAACCTGCGGCCACTAATCTGGCAATGCGGTCAACATTTGTTGCATTGATGGCGAACGGACCTGTGAGCACATCCTGTGCGAGCGTAAGACCATAGGCATTATTCAAATACAAAAAAGAAACAGTCAGATAACCCTGCAAATAGGGCTGTTGATCGACAGCCTGAACCGTATATCCCCTCCGAATATGGTCAAATATAGACGTACTCGTATCGTGGGTAACATGCAAAATTTCGCCAGCTTTTTTTCCCTCTTCCTCCACAAAAAGATAAAAAGCATCAGCTGGCAGTGGTCCCAGGGTGGCGATGGCATTGGTTTCGGGATGCCCGAGAAAATAGTCGCGCAACAAGCCTGCAGACTGCTCGACATCGTTAGATATGGTCAAACCATCAACTACAATACCTCTCTCCTCAAAAATACTCGAGAACCCGGCAAACCGCGCTTCGAGACCACTGTGCCCGAGCTCCTGGATAGGACACACGGCGCGTTGAACCGCTATCCCGCGCTTTTCCGCCTCCGCGAGAATAGCTCTTGCATTGGACTGACCGCCGAGATACTCGCTGGCACCCACGTAAAATTGCGTGGGCAATGCATCACCCCCCCCCGCATTGGGATCCGCCGTATTGAGCACAATAATGGGAATACCCGCCGCGTGTGCGCGCACAACACTCTCCCGGATAGCTTCGGGATCCGGACACGTAATACCAATACCATTGACCTTATTTGCAATAGCGTCATCGAGGAAATTGGGCATATCCGCAATTGAAAATGTGGGATTGCTCAGCCATTGCACATCCACATCATAGCGCCTGGCCGCATCTTCCATCCCCTTGATCACGACATTCCAGAATGGATTTCCCGGTCCCCCATGCGTGACAAAAGCAAATTTATAGCGCTCCTGAGCGATTGCGGGATGCAGACAAGAGAAAGCAAAGAAAAGCACAAAAATGTAGCGAATAATCATTCAGAACTCCTATCTCGAAATGATGACTGCGCAAGATACGCGCCCAAAAAGATCAAGTCAAGTTCGACAAACAGACATGGGTATGCGGTAAGGGATCTATGCCCGTAGCGAGTATTGTCGCACGCGCATGGGCGAGAAGAAGATCGAGTTCATCGGGCGTATCGACATCAAACCAGGGAGGAACGAGACCGAGCGTATGTCCAGCACACTGAACGCGGTCAATAGTCTGCGCCAGAACCCCGGGCGTGCTCCATTCCACATCCTCAAAAATCTCCGGCGTAGATTTTGAAACACCAACGAGATAGTATCCACCATCTATACTCGGACCTAAAACAACATCCTTTGCACGCAGCAAATCGAATGCCTGTGTAATATGGCTGGCTGGAAGAGAGGGAATATCCGTACCAATGAGAACGGCTGCCGATGCACCAGCGTCGAGTTCTTGAACAAGAGCTTCTCGCATACGAACACCAAGATCATCCTGCACCTGAGGAACGAACTCCCATAGCGCCTTCATCCCCCCACCAAAAAGCGCGCAAACCTCAGACCTTGCATCGGACGGATCAAAAGCGATCACCCGTCGATCAACATCGATACTTTCGGCCCGCTCCAGCACATCGCGCACAAACGCGGTGTACAGGGCCGCAACCTGATCGGGTGCATAGCGCGTCTGCAACCGGGTCTTAACCGCTCCGGGAATTGGATTTTTGACAAAAACGATTAGAGAAGTCATATAAGAAGTGAGAATAGGCTGTTTACCCAAACATAAAATTTTTGTATGATAAATGACATAGTACCGGAAAATGCTCTAAAAATCAACTTATTGAGTCGCCCTCTCAATCCCAAAGGAGAACCAGAAACATGAGTTTCCGCACCCGAACATCTGATTTTACCCCCCTCACATATACCACACCCGACCGTCTGGTCACAGATTTTGCAAGCCGGGGCATAGTCATACTCGCTCCCGAAGACCTGGGCATCCCTGCCGAAATCCACAAACGCGTTTACGATCACGAAAAAAAGGCTTTAAGCGAAAAAAAACGCGTCACAACGGGCATCATCCCCGACGTACTCGAAGTCCTCAACGCACCCGGCCTCGTCTCAGCCTGTGACCAACTCGCAGGTAAAAATTGGGCCATCGTCCCCTTTACCCACAACGCAGTCTTTACCAGCGGACCCAGAGATCAACACTGGCACAAAGACGACAACGGTCCCTACAACAGTCGAAAACAACGCCATCATCAGGCCGTCCAACTGGAAATGCTGTATTATCCTCAAGACGTCAAAGCAGAAATGGGGCCCACAGCAACCATCCCCTACTCACAATATTGGACCTTTAACCACGAAGAAAACCACGACAACTTTGCGGGCGCAGACCACCTCGATTTTGCCTACTTCTTCGACATGCAAAGCGAACACGTCAGCGGTCCCCAATCCAAATACGATATAGAAGACATCGTCAACCAGCGTACCGCCCACGACATTCGCATGCGCGATGCCGTCACCGACACACAATGGCCTCTCGTACTCCCCTTTGAAGCAGGCCCACTCCGCGCAGGCAGCGTGGTCATCTACTCGCACAACACCTTCCACAGAGGCAACCACCGGCGCGATGACTGGCGCACCTGGGAAGACAACCCGCGCTTTATGTGGCGCTTCTGGCTCTATCGCACTACCGATCCATCCCCCAACGGTTTAACAACCGCTGTACCAATGAACGACCTCGGCATCGACCCCATCACCAGCGTCAACCTCTCCGAGGCACCAGACGATGCCACCGAAGTGTGGCGCTATCATCATCACTGGATCAAAACCGGCCAGGCACCGCCACCGCGTCCCGAATCAAAATCTGCCTCGCAAACAGAAAAAGAGCGCGCAGCCAAAGCCCTATTCGAACAACTCCACGCCAAATACGACGAAGCTGAACCCGTCCGAATTGGAGCAGCTTACAAACTCGCCTCAATTGGCGACCCGGCATTGGCCACCAAATTTCTCGGACGCGCCCTCTACACCGACCGCGAAAATGTGCGACGCGCAGCCACATACGGCCTGATCGCTGTGGGACCAGACGCGACAGACACACTCATCGAAGCAACCCGATCGCCCATCAAATGGATTCGCAAAGCAGGCGTCTATGGCCTGGGCGATGCCAGCCATCTCACAAAGGACGTACTCGACGCAGTTACCACCTGCTTACACAACGATTCCTCTGTCTATGTCCGTTCTGTAGCCGCGGGAACCCTGGGCTGTTTGGGACGCCGTGCAGTAGCTACCGGTAAAGGCACTGATCTAATCCCCGCTTGCATCGATGCGCTCTTACAAAGCCTCAGCCGAGAAGAAAACCGCCCTGGCATGGACAAAGCACAAAAACGAAGCATCAAATTTGTTCGCCCAACCGACGACTGCGACGTCTGCGAAGGCAGTGGCGTCGATTTTGGCCTCGACCGCTTTGATCCCGTTCGCTCTACCGTCCGGGAAAACGCCCTGTGGTCCATCGTCATCCTCTGTTCCCACGGCGCCAAAATCCTCGGCAATACACTCGAACCGACAATCGAGACCTTGAAAGACATTGTCCGAACCGACAAAAATGTCATCGACGTCGGATTCGCCATGGACGCGCTGATTCGCCTGGTCAAATTGAGCCCGAATGAAGTTCCTCAAATCAACCGGAAAAATCTCCTGAATATCTTGAAAGAGCTCCCCGTACACAGCTGGGAAACCTTCATCCGCGGAGGCCTTAGCCTGGACACCGTATCAGAACTCAACCAACCCTGACAACACACCTAAAAATGGAGAACCTATGTCTCAGGACCGACCGAATATTCTCTATATCATGGACGACCAGCACCGATGGGATTATCTGGGATCAATGGGCGCTGATTTTGTCAAAACACCTAATCTGGACCGGCTGGCCGAGCGCGGCATACAGTTTACACAATGTATAACAAATTGCCCGGTTTGCGCGCCATCTCGCATTGCGGTCGCATCCGGCCTACAACCCGTTCGCCTGGGGGCACTGGGTAACAACAATTTTCTCCCACGCACAGCCACAACGTATTACCAACGGCTACGCGATCACAATTACTACGTAGGCTGCGTGGGCAAACTGGATCTGGCAAAACCCGATGGGTACAATGGACGCGACGGAGATAGGCCAGCTACGTATATGTGGGGCTTTACGCATCCCGTTGAAGTCGAAGGCAAAAGCCATGCTGGCAGGGGCAGAATTCCCCAGGGACCCTACAATCATTTTTTAAAAGAAAAAGGCTTACTCAATGCATTTGTCGATGATTATTCGGCGCGAAGTGGCCCCGCCTCGTGTCATGATTCGGTACTGCCGACCGAAGCATTTGCAGATACGTACATCGGACAGCGATCTGTGCAGTGGATTGAAGACATACCAGACGATTTCCCCTGGCATTTATTCGTGAGTTTTGTGGGACCACACAGCCCATTTGATCCCCCGACTGAATATGCTGAACGATATCGCAACGCCGAGATGCCAGATCCGATTCCAGCGACAAGCAAAGGTAAACCCAAAAATATTGAAAGCAGCAGAAAAGGTCTAACCGAGGCCGAGATTCTAAAGACGCGCCGGCAATATTGTGCGTACATCGAACTGATTGACGCTCAAATTGGCGAAATATTAGACGCGGTTGAAAAGCGGGGCATGATGGACAATACGTACATTATTTTTGCCAGCGACCACGGTGAAATGCTCGGCGACCACGGGCTTTACGGCAAAAGCGTGCCCTATGAGGCTTCGTTGCGCGTACCGCTTATTGTGGCTGGACCTGGCATTGAAGGCGGCAGGGTATCGGCAGAACCAGTAGAACTGATCGATACCAACGCCACGATCTGCGAATGGGCCGGGTTGCCACCACAGGAAAATATCGACGCAAAATCACTGGGACCCGTTTTGAGAGGCGAGACGAATGATCACCGCACAGAATCGGTGAGCCAAATTCGTAATTTCAGGTTGATCCGCACGAAAACACACAAACTGATCGAAAACAACAACGATATCAATGAGCTTTACGACCTGGAAAATGATCCCAATGAACTGAACAATATCGCCCGTGAAAACCCGGATATTGTGAGGAAACTTGGCAGGCGGTTAGACGAGAGATTCAAAGAAGGTGCCTGGCTGCGCGGTTAAAGAAGAACATGATGGCATTTATATGGAATTGACCCGTTTTAGTGAACAACTCATCAGCCAGCATATCTAATCTCTGTACACTTCACGACGATGCCTGGCATAGTGAACAACAATCTCTCGTTTTGTCCGATTAAAGGTATAGAGGACGCGATAATCGCCAACTCGCAACTTGAACATACCCCTCCATTCTCCCCTAAGTGCTTCGGGTCTAATCGCGTCAAAATTCTCGGCTAACCATCGCAGTCTTGTAAGCACACGCTGTGCTATTGGCGCATCCAAACGGCCTAAATCGGATTCGGCATTGGACTTAAATTCTACCCCATACATCACCAGGTCAGCCCCAGTCTTTCAGCGACTTTCTGTGCAGGTACAGTTTTACCAGCTTTCACATCAGCAATGGATTGCTTAAGTTCTTCGACGAAGTCATCGCGCAATTCCAGCCCCTCATCGGGGTCGACCATCATTTCTGAGAGCGTTTGTATGACAACTTCTTGCACGAGCTCTCTAAACTCATCAATTGTTAAATCTGCAACTTTTGTTGCGCTTGTAGAGACATTTGAATGAGCCATTTTCAGTACCTTTCTAAGATTTATATCAACTCAATTTCTCCCTCAACAACTGACTGGCTTTTTGGGGATTGGCCTGGCCTTTTGTGGCTCTCATAAGCTGTCCCATAAAGAACCCCATAAGCTTTTGGTCGCCGCCTTTAAAACGCTCAACCTCCTCGGGATTATCGGCAATAATCTGGTCGATCACGCCATCGAGTTCACCCGCATCGCTAATCTGCACAAGCCCCTTCTTCTCAACAATAGCCGCAGGACTATCCCCTGTCTCCACCATATCGTCGAAAACCGTTCGCGCGATACTGGTACTGATATCGCCCTTATCGATCAAACCAATCAACTCCGCAAGGAGTTCGGCTGAAACGCGCAAATCGCCAATCGCGATCTTCCGATCATTCAGAACGCGCATCACATCGCCCTGTATCCAAATGGCCGCAAGTCTGCTCTGCACACCCGCCGCAACCGCGGCTTCAAAATAATCGGCAATATCTCGTTCCGCGGTAAGTACATCAATCTGATCGCCGGAAATATCGTAAACCTCTGCAAACCGCTCGCGTTTGTCCTCTGGCAACTCTGGAATCTGGCTCTGAACGCGCTCAACCCAGGCATCATCTACGACAAGGGGAACCAGATCCGGATCGGGAAAATAGCGATAATCGTCCGACTCCTCTTTTGTACGCATAGCCCGCAAAATATTGCGATCGGGATCGTAGAGCATCGTCGCCTGCTCAATCTCACCGCCGGTCTCGAGCAAATCAATCTGCCGCTGAATCTCGGACTCGATAGCGCGCTGACAATTGCGAAAAGAATTGACATTTTTGATCTCAACCTTAGTACCAAGTCGAGTTTCTCCAACAGGCCGAATCGACACATTGGCATCGATCCGCATGTGTCCTTTTTCCATATCGCCTTCAGAAACACCCGTGTACACCAGCAATTGATGCAAACTCGTCAAATAGTGAAAAGCTTCCTCCGACGTCGAAAGATCCGGCTCACTCACAATCTCGATAAGCGGCACCCCACAGCGATTGACATCCACGAGAGACTCCCCTGCAGCCACAAAAGCCTCCTGGTGGATGCTCTTGCCAGCATCTTCTTCCATATGGATACGCGTAAGACGAATGGTCTTTCTACCCCCATCAGCCGTGGGCACATCAACACCCCCACCAGTAGCCAGGGGCATTTCTTCATTCGATTGAAACTGCGAAATCTGATACCCCTTGGGCAGATCGGGATAAAAATAATTCTTCCGCAAAAAACGGCTGCGCGGTTGAATGGTACAACCAGCAGATAGTGCAACGCGCATCGCCAGTTCAACAACATTTTGATTCAACACGGGAAGCGCACCCGGCAAGCCCAAACACACCGGACAGACATGGGTATTGGGATCCCCCCCAAATTCGGCACTACATCCGCAAAAAATTTTGGTCGTGGTCGCAAGTTGGGCATGCACTTCCAGGCCGATGACAGACTCGTAATTCATGACGCCAACCCTCTTTCAACAACCGCAGACGCACTCAAAATGGTCTCCTCGGCAAAAGCATTGCCGAGCAACTGCAAGCCTATGGGCAAGCCTTCGGTCGATGTACCACAAGGCACCGAAATACCGGGAATCCCCGCGAGATTCACAGAAACAGTATAAATATCGGAAAGATACATCTGGAGCGGATCGTCGAGTTTTTCACCCAGCTTAAATGCCGGAGTAGGCGATACGGGCGAAGCGAGGAGATCGCAGGATTCAAACGCGCGGTCAAAATCTCGACGAATAAGCGTGCGCACCTGTTGCGCCTTGCGATAATACGCATCGTAATACCCCGCACTCAGCGCATAAGTCCCCAGCATAATGCGACGCTTGACCTCTGCGCCAAAACCCTTGCTGCGCGTTTGAACATACATATCAATCAGGTTTTCTGCCTCATCTCGGAAGCCGTATTTCACCCCATCGTAACGCGACAAATTTGACGATGCCTCAGCCGTGGCAACAATATAATAAGCGGCAATAGCAAAGGCGGGATGCCCAGCAGTTGGCAGCGAAACCTCGCGAATAGACGCGCCATTTTCTTCCAGAATTTCAACCCCTTGCATAACGGCATCGCGAACATCGGCTTGCAGGCCCTCGCCAAAAAACTCTGTCGGCAAGCCAATGGTGAGACCATCAACGCCTCTTTGGCAGGCCAAAAGGTAATTGGGCACGGGTACATGAGCAGAGGTAGAATCTCGAGAATCGTGCCCGGCGATGACGCCGAGCAGGGTGGCCGCATCTTCGACAGTACGCGCAAATGGACCAATCTGGTCGAGAGAAGAGGCGTAAGCGATCAGGCCATAACGAGAAACGCGACCATAAGTGGGTTTAAGCCCCACCACACCGCAGAAAGATGCGGGCAAACGAACAGATCCTCCAGTATCAGACCCCAGAGTCATAAGAGCCTGACCGGCAGCAACAGCAGCAGCAGAACCGCCGCTGGACCCACCCGTTACACGGGTTTGATCGCGTGGATTTTTGACCGCACCAAAATGGGAATTTTCGCTGGAAGAGCCCATGGCAAACTCATCCATATTGAGTTTGCCCAGGATGATTGCATCGGCCTGACGCAGACGGGAAACAACGGTTGCATCATAAGGCGGGATAAAATTATCGAGAATTTTTGAAGCACAGGTCGTGCGCAGCCCTTTGGTACACAACACATCTTTCAGGGCAATCGGAATGCCTGCAAGAGGGCCAAGGACCTGACCCTCTGCGGCCTTTTGATCGACAACATCGGCAGCTTTGAGCGCGCCTTCTTCATCAATGGTGATGAAGGCATTGATATCGGGATTTGTATTTTGGATATGCGCGAGAATCTCTTCCGTTATTTCGCGGGCTGTGTGCGTACCCGTGCGAATGCCCTGTACAAGCTCCCGCGCTGTTTGGGCGGAAAAAACAGAATCGTCAGCCACCCTGCCTCCAGATTACGATTTTGTTTCTGTACCCGATGTTGTCTGTGTGGTCTGTGTGGGTTGTGGTTCGGGAGGCGGAGCAGTATTGACGTTATTTTCTATCTCCGTCTGAACATCCCTTACGCCGCGCTTAAATTCGGTAATGCCCTTGCCGAGAGACTGGGCAATTTCGGGAATGCGTTTTGCACCAAACACCAGCAGGACAACGACCAGAATCAATACGATTTCCCAAGGTCCCATGCCGAACATGTCACACCTCCTGAAATAACTCAATAGGAATACTTGACGTAGTACCAGGCTATTCCTATACCGAGAAAGCTCAACACATTGAAGCTGAGCGAAAAACCAAATGTAAGGGTCATAACAATCAAGTTGATCTCAATGGGATTGAGCTTATAGACATAAGATTCGATAAGCACTTTTTCTGCCACATTATTTTCCAGGCCGAGGCCATCAAAAATAACAGCAAGGACCTGGCCAACCACGTTGCCAGCAAGAATGCCAATAAAGATCGCAACAAGGAGAATTCCCAGACTTTTTCGCCTCATAATCACGCTTTAAAAAAAGTGAATTTTTAGTCCCGTACATCTGCCACTTCGCGGTCTGTAATCGTGTAATACAACCATCTGAACAGACCAGATAAGGAAATGGCAAGTGCCATGGGAAAGAATACTTCATAAGTATAAAAAAACATGAGCACAATAATACATAGTAGAAAAATCAAGCGAACGCGGTCGCGTCTTGTTTCCATAGACAACCTCGAAAACGCACTGTACTCAATTGTGCTGATCATGAGAAATGAGAGCACAACACACAGGGCGATGGCAATATGAGGCGCATGAGTGCTACTCTGCCACACCCGTTCTGTAAAAAGAATATATGCGGCCAGAGTACCCGCTGCCGTTGGAATCGGGAGACCGGAGAAATTCTCTTTGTCAAAACCCTTTAATAGTGCGTTGAAACGCGCCAGCCTCAGAGCACCACACAGAAGAAACAAAAAGCAGACGCCAAAAGGCAACCAGCGAATGACCAGCAAGGTATCGAGATAGTACAGCATCAGCAGGGCCGGCGCCACGCCAAAAGAGCACACATCGACAATGGAGTCAAATTGGACGCCAAAGTTGCTGGACGTATGGAGATACCGCGCAACTTTTCCATCGCACGCATCGAGAAATCCCGCAATAACGATGAGGAGAGCTGCACCGATAAAACGCCCATTCACAGCGTAATACATAGATAAAAAACCACAAAACAAACTGCTAATGGTAAACAGGCTGGGCACGGCTGCTTTGGCATTCACATTCATTGACACGACTCCAATCGGGGATTACTCGTTGCGCGGGTCGGCTTCTAAGACGAGTTGGGTATCAAATACGCGGCCTCCCCGACCACGCATAATTTTGAGATTAAATATATCGCCAACAGCCGCGTACCGAAAAGCATCTACGACATCATCTGCACTACTTGTATGTTTATCGTTGACCATCACAATCACATCGCCAGGCAACAAACCAGCGCTTTCACCCGGGCTGAGGGGATCAACGACGGTAATCAAAACACCTTTCAGTGTCTGAACCCCCAGGGTGCGAGCAATGTGCGAGTTGAGATTGTGAATATCCAGCCCGGTCCAGAACTCGCGACTACCCTGGTCAATGAGCTGACAGGCCACCTGGATTGCGCGGTCAATAGGCACGGCAAAACCGATACCCAACGACCCGCCCTGTGAAAAAATAAATGAATTAACGCCAATAACGCGACCGAGACTATTCACCAGAGGGCCGCCGCTGTTGCCCGGGTTAATTGAAGCATCCGTTTGAATCATGCCTTTGTAGGCGCGTTCATTTTGTTCCGGACGAACAATGCGATCTACTGCACTGATAACACCAACCGTAACGGTGGGATTGAGATCTTCAAAGTGCAAGCCAAAAGGATTTCCAAGCGCGATCGCCCATTCGCCAATAATAACGCTCTCAGATGTCCCAATCTCGGGGACATAGAGGCTATCGGCATCAATCTGCACAACTGCGAGGTCCCATTGGCGATCTATAAAAACGTCGAGAACATCAAAGCGACGACCGTCGGGAAAGATTACAAAAATTTCCTGAGCACCATCGACAACATGGCTGCTGGTCAGAATATAACCATCGGTCTGAATCACGAACCCCGAGCCAACTCCGGGAATCCGCTGCCTGTCGGAAAAAGGCTCAAAGGGTTCAAAAAAACGATCGGGATATCGGGGATAATCCCGATCGTAAACCGTATTGATGCTAACGACTGCTGGCGCCACATTTTCAATCGCTCGAACAATGGCATTTCGGCGCGACGTCTCAATACTTGTGCTCACCGCGCTCGTGTTGGACGAAGACCGATTGAGCAAGGGAAATAATGCCAGGCCAATGCACAGGCCCAATAGCAAAATCAGCAGAGGGTGCTTCACGGCACTCATCCTCACGGGAGTTCATCGTCGTAAATCACCCTTTCGAGAAACAAGCCCTGGGCAGGAGCGGATTCTCCGGCACTTTGGCGGTTGCGAGCACAGAGAATATCGCGCATAGATTCGGCTGGTCGCGCCCCTCGGCCCATTTCTACGAGGGTGCCAACGATACTGCGCACCATTGCGCGTAAAAAGCGATCACCGGAAATATGAAATGTGAGTTCGTCACCCTGCTGTTGCCAATCGCAGGTATAGACCTGACAGACTCGATTTTCTTTTTCATCGGCCGCCACGCAAAAGGACGTGAAGTCATGCCGACCAATGAGAGTTTCGCTCGCCCGTTTTATCACATCCAGGTCGAGTTTGCGACGTATATACCACGCATAGTGCCGGCCGATGGGCTGTTTATTATATCGGATGCGATAAAAATAATGGCGGCGCTGGGCATCAAAACGCGCGTGAAAGTCAAGACCGACATAATCGGCCCTCTTGACGGCAACATCGGGCGGCAACATGCCATTGAGCGCGTGCTGCAGACGATCGAGCGAAATATCGCGCGTGGGCGTGAAATTGACAACCTGCCCGAGTGCGTGAACGCCCGCATCTGTGCGACCAGACGCCGTAACCGGGATCGGTGCACCATAGAGTTGCTCAAGGCGTGCCTGAAGGTCGCCTTGGACCGTGCGCTGGTCGGGCTGAATTTGCCAGCCCTTAAAGTCGGTTCCATCGTATTCGAGCGTCAGGCGAATCTGCATGATAACGGCCCGCACCAAACGCGAAGAGAGAACGATCCCAACGCCCACAAAAAGCATACAGTTAAAACTCAGTTTCGAATAGTTTTGCAAATATACCATCTCACATGGGTAAAGTCAATGACGAAAAGGGGGAAACATTTTTTTCAGACAAGTGAACAATTCTTTCCACAAATAGCGAAATAAGCACGCCATGAGAGATGGCACGAAAATTGCCACAATACGGGTTCGAGAAAGGAAAAATCATGAGAAGACCCGCATTGTGGACTGCGCTGTACTTTGCTTTGGGAATCGGCTTACACAGGTATATTGGGGTGTTCCCAGTCCCCACCATGCTCTGTGCCTTTGGTGTTATTTGCATTTGTGGCGCGGGGCTTTGGTGGCAATGGAATAAGGGAAAAATGAGCATCCTTTTTGCGAGCCTTCTCATTTTGCTGGGTACATTGAGAAGCGCGCAGAGCCTGGAACGCGCTGTAGATCACTTTGCCCAGTTCTTACCTGCAGACCGCACACTTGTCGAAGTCGAGGGACTGGTCTCATCGGACCCCGAAAACATCAACGGCGATTATCGCATCGTCTTTGACGTACTTCAACTCGTCGTCCAGGACACGGTACGCGCTGTAAGTGGCAGGGCACTAATCAGGTTTAAAGCGGACACTGCATTACCCACCTACAGGGATCGAATGCAATTGCAAATCCAGCTTTATCAACCGGATCCCCCGCGAAATCCGGGCGCATTTGATTACCGAGAATTCCTGAAGCGAAGGGGCATAGATGCTCTGGGCACGGTGCAAAAGCCCTCTCAGATTCTTGCACATCAACGGGAAAAAGATGACTGGTGGGCGCAGATCGTATTACCCGTCAGAAATCTCATTCGCCAGGCAATTGAGCAGAACCTTTCCGGCGGGCCTGCTGGCCTCTTAAAAGGGGTGCTTTTGGGTGCAAAGCACGCCGTGCCCGAAGAAGTCAAAACCGCATTCACGCAAACGGGTGTCAATCACGTCTTAGCGGTGTCTGGACTTCACGTGGGATTGATTGCTGGAGCTGTATTTTTCTCGCTAAAGATACTGGGAATCGGGCGAGGTATCACTGCTGCATTGACAATCTGCGCGCTGGTATTTTACGCGCTGATAACCGGGTTGCCACCTTCAGTCGTGCGCGCTTCGACAATGGGCTGTGTGGCACTCCTGGGCCTGGTGGGACAACGCGATATAGACGGTGGAAACATCCTGGGCATAGCGGGTTTGGGGTTGTTAATCGCTCGACCACAGGATTTATTCGATGTGGGTTTTCAACTATCATTTGTAGCCACAGGCGGCATTTTAATCTTTTATCGGCCACTGCGCGATTTGTTGCCCCGAAAAAAGGGATGGTACGATACCTGTATCGCAGGGCCGCTGGCTGTTTCTCTCGCTGCTCAAGCAACGACCCTTCCCTTTATTGTGGCATATTTTGGGCTGGTATCGATCATTGGCTTGATTGCAAATTTAATTGTCGTACCGCTCATAGGTATTGGCGTTGGACTGGGACTCCTGACGGTATTGGCTTTCGCCTGTTGGGAACCCATAGCGACGGTATTAAACGCCGCGAATTGGCTCATTTTGAGCACGGCAATCAAATGTACAGAATTTATGGCCGAACCAGAGTGGGCTGCCTTTGAAATAGCGCGTCCTTCCTGGGTTATCTTTGCAATTTATCTGGTCCTGATACCTCTGATTCACCCGACTGCCAGACGCCTCTGGAGTACCTATTGTCTCATAATCGCCCTTGTTCTGGCAAATATCGGGATTTGGAAAAATATCTGGCAAACAGAGTCAGCCCTTGAAGTCTATTTTCTCGATGTCGGTCAGGGCGACGCTATTTTTTGCAAATACCCGAATGGGCTAACACTCCTGGTCGATGGTGGTATTCGCACGCAATACACCGACATGGGAAAACGCGTGATTCTGCCATTTCTCAAAAGTCAGAGTATTGACCACATCGATGTCGTGGTTGGATCTCATCCACATGCCGATCATATTGGCGGCCTGATCTCCGTTTTGGAACAAATGTCGGTAGGTCATTATCTCGATGCGGGACAGCACGTCAATTCTTTTACAGGCAAACGGCTTCAAGAGGTCGTAAAGACACAAGGCATCAAATATCATACTGTGGCTGCGGGAGATAGTCTGGTGGGTATTGGCGGTTTGGTACTGCATCCGACACCGGCTTATGTTTCCAACTCGGGACCGGCACCTGATGGCGTGAACAACGGTTCGGTCGTCATTCGAATCGTCTATCGGGGAACATCGATATTATTGACCGGAGACATAGAGCACGAGACAGATGGCGACCTGATGCGCTGGGGACCTCGCCTGCGCTCAGATATCCTCAAAGCAGCGCACCACGGCTCGCGCACTTCTTCGACACCCGAGTTTCTCGCGGGTGTCAATCCCAGCGTTGCGGCCATATCATGCGGAAAAAACAATAAGTTTCGGCATCCTTCGCCAGAAGTTGTGCAGCGCTTTCACGAGATGGGGATACAAATTTGGCGAACCGATCATTCGGGTGCAATCGCGGTGAGAATAGATCGCGGACACATCGATATCGTGCCGTGGATAAAGAATAATGAACCTTAGGCATTGTTGGGCAAAAACAAAGAAAAAAGCGATCCAAATAGGATCGCTTTTTTGTTGAGGTGGATGAAGGGGTCTTTCCCATCAACCTTCGCTGATTGGGGTGCACCAAAATAGGGATGTGGTTTCTTCAGTTGTCGGCCAGTACCATAGTATTATCTCCCCCGGTAATACCATAGTTTGACCGTTAAAGGCCAACCCAAATTCCTCCTGGACCAATTCAGGGCTGGAAGGTTAGAGCAACCTCCATCCACCTAATATAAAAATACCTATAACCATATTAAAAATATAAAGATACATCAGAAATTTCTTCCGATGCACACATAGAATATATATAGTGAAAGTCCGCTCGTCAACTACTAAATTGCCCTTTAATGTCGTTTTTTTTTGAGTGATTGAAATAAGGTCTTGAAACTTAATAACATTGCTATCTAAAAAAAATTTTACGGGATTTTCTCGCACGGATATTCGGGCTGAATGTACGATCTCGCTATCTATGAGATTCTTCCCAAATCCCCATCCGATTGAATTTTTCAACCCGCAATTTTGGAAGATTTTCAGCGGGTATTTTAACAATCTCTGCAAAAGCGTCTGAAACGGCTTCTTTGAGATTTTGCGCGACCAGATCAAAGTTGCGATGTGCTCCCCCATAAGGCTCTGGCACAATGCTGTCAATGACACCGAGGTCCAGGAGATCATCAGCCGAAATTTTCATGGCTTCTGCGGCTTCGGTGCGTTTGTCGCGGTTGCGCCAGAGAATGAGCGAACAGGACTCGGGATTGATCACGGAATACCAGGCATTTTCGAGCATGAGTATTTGGTCTCCCACCCCAATACCCAGTGCCCCCCCGCTCGCACCCTCACCTATAATAGCAACGACAATGGGAACAGGTAGCCGTGCCATCTCAAAAAGGTTACGAGCAATGGCTTCTGATATGCTTCGCTGTTCCGAGGCCAGTCCTGGAAACGCGCCCGGCGTATCGATCATACAAAGCACGGGCCGACCAAATTTGGCAGCCAATTGCATCAACCTCAGGGCTTTGCGATATCCTTCAGGATGGGGAAGGCCAAAATTGCGCTTGAGATTCTCGCGTGTATTGCGCCCTTTTTGTTGCCCGATAACGACGATGGGTTGGCCTTCAAAATACGCCAATCCCCCGACAATCGCCTGATCATTTCCACTACAACGATCCCCATGTAGTTCAATAAAATCAGACGTTATACGGTCGATATAGTCCAGCGAATAAGGCCGCTGAGGGTGGCGCGACAGCTGGTATTTTTGCCATCGCGTGAGATTGCGAAAAATCTCGCGTTCGAGTTTCGCGTGGCGTTTCTCGAGAACTTCAATTGCATCAGTAACATCCAGACCTTCCGCTTTGGCTCGTTTCCGAAGCGCGGCGATTTTCTCCTCCAACTCGGCCAGTGGCTGTTCAAAATCGAGATAAGATCGGTCGCTCATGAATGATCGTCCTTTATAAAAGTGCGGTCAAAGCCGCTTCAATGCGGTCCATGCCCCGGGCGATATGCTCGGGTGACGCAGCATACGAAAACCGCAGATACCCCGGCGCTCCAAAACCCGTGCCGGGAACGCAGGCAACACGCGCTTCTTCAAGCAGAAAATTGCAAAGCTCGACATCGCTGTCAATACGCCCGCAAGATGACGACTTGCCAATGTATTCAGAGATATCGGGAAAAACATAAAACGCGCCCCGGGGCATATTGCAAGATACGCTCGGCATCTGATTGAGACGAGAAACAATTTGATTGCGTCGTTTAACATAAGCACGCCGCATCACTTCGACACAATCTTGGGGTCCTGTAAGAGCCTCCAGCGCGGCGTATTGGGAAATCGAACACGTATTCGTGGTCTCCTGAGTCTGCACCTTAATCATAAGGTCAATCAAATTCTGGGGACCTGCGCCATACCCAACGCGCCATCCGGTCATCGCATAGGATTTTGATACCCCATTGACAGTCAGCGTTTTATCTGCCAACTCGGGCAACAAAGCGGCAATAGACACATGCTCGGCATCTCCGTAGAGAAGCTTTTCGTAGATTTCATCGGCAATCACATAAATATTAGCACCCGCAATCACATCGGCCAATGCATTCAGGTTCTCACGAGTATAAACACTTCCCGTGGGATTACAGGGACTGTTTAAGAGCACAAATTTTGTTCTCGAAGTAATGGCATCCTGGAGTTGCTGTGCCGTCATGCAAAAATCCGAATCTTGCGTAGTAGGCACAATGATCGGATTGCCACCCATTAAGCGCACCTGATCGGCATAACTCGTCCAATAAGGAGCGGGAATAACGGCCTCATCCCCCTCCTCTATCAAAGCGATAATAGCATCAAAGATCGTTTGTTTTGCCCCACACGTCACGATAATTTGTGGGGGAACATAATGCAAATTATTGTCGCGCTCAAACTTGTCGCATATCGCGTCTTTGAGTTCGAAAATGCCCGACGCGGGATTGGTATATCGCGTATGGCCCGCATTAATAGCCCGAATCGCAGCATCTCTTATATGTTCAGGGGTCTCAAAATCGGGTTCCCCTGCAACGAGAGAAATGAGATCAACGCCCTGTCGTCTCAGTTCTCCTGCCCTGGCAAAAGCCGATACCGTCGCAGAAGCCTGAATATTGAGAACGCGCTGTGTAAAGAAAGATTTGGGCATAAAAAGCAACCACAGATGAACACGGATGGACACAGATGACACAATCAAAGCGGCCAATTTTTAGAGATTCGTCTTTAGATTCACATAATTTGCCAGCTTAATGCCCTTAGAGACTTCAGTCTTATATGAATCTGAAAGTCCGGATTTTTTGACCAGTTCTTGAACCGAAACGCCGCGTTCCTTTAATGCGTTAATTTCTTCGGCGTATTTAATTCCAAACAAATGAATGAATGTTACGGCCTCACCTTTCGGTGCATTGTTGTACATATAACTCAGTTGCTCTGCAGCTTGTTTGAAGTCCATACGTTTGCCCCTTTAAAACAAAAAATTTCATGTCGTGTATTCGGCATTTATACGGACATAATCATAAGTCAGATCACAGGTATAAATGGTAGCCGATGCCTCGCCGATATTCAGATTGATATCAATATCGATATCGGAAGCACCCAGAGCTTCGATAGCGTGGCCCTGGTCAAAAGGAAGACCACTACCATTATCATAAATGGGGATGCCAGCCATTGAAACGGCTGTGCGGTCGGGATCAATGTCAACGCCAGCATAACCCGCTGCACACAAAATTCGCCCCCAATTGGGATCGCGTCCAAAAACAGCGGTCTTGACGAGATTTGAATTGGCGACAGACAGCCCCACAGTGCGTGCATCGGCCTCGGTACCTGCACCATCAACGCGCACAGTGATAAGTTTGGTCGCCCCCTCGCCATCGCGAGCAATTTGTTTGGCCAGACTAATACAGACTGCATTGAGCGCGTCCTGGAAGGTACAGAGGTCTTCGCCTGCGAGTTCGCTCTTCCTCGCCGCGCCATTTGCCAGAGCCAGAACTGTATCATTGGTACTCATATCGCCATCAACAGTAATGCAATTAAAAGATTGTGTAACAGCTTCACAAAGCGCGTCCCGGAGTACCCCTGGGGAAAGCGCTGCATCCGTGAGCACAAAAGCGAGCATAGTCGCCATATTGGGCGCAATCATACCCGCGCCCTTGGCGATCCCGGCAATGGTAATTTCACAGCCATCTATTTCACATCGCACAGATGCTTTCTTCGGCACGGTATCAGTCGTCATAATCGCCTCTGAAGCATCGTCCCATCCCCCAACATCGAGTTGCGGAATGATATTTCGGATACCCGTTTCAAGGCATCCCATCGGCAAAGGCACACCAATAACCCCCGTCGAATTGACCAGCGCGTCTTCTGGTGCAATATCCAATCCACTGCCCACCCATTGCGCCATCTGCCGCGCATCGGCCATGCCCTGGTCTCCAGTACACGCATTGGCATTTTTGCTATTAACCACAACGACCTGCGCCCGTCCATTTTGCAAATGCTCCCTATTGAGATGCACGGGTGCTGCACACACGCGATTGGTCGTAAACATCCCCGCTGCCGAAGCCGCTCGATCAGAGACAATAAGCGCGAGATCTTTCTCATCCCCATCTTTGAGACCACAATGAAGTCCGGCGGCCGTATAACCTTTTGGGGGATAGATGGTATTTTCTGTAATGTTCACAAAACACCTCAATTGTAGTAATTTCGAAATATCTCTCTGTCTCAGTATCCAGGTACCTTGGTCTTTTCGCCAATCCAATCAATCATGTTACGGAATGCCGGGCACTGTTCCGCCACCTCTCGCAAGTCTGCATTTCTGAGAATGGCAGGACCATCCTCTACATCGTTGTAGGACTTCCCCTTGCGATATTTGGAAAAAAGTTCCTCAACGATTCGTTTGGGAGGCTTGCTTTGGTTCTGATCTTCTGGAGGTAACCGCCAAACGCTAAGTTTGTCCTGCGTCTTGAGTCGAGATTGAAGTTGACTCGTCGCGGCAAGGAGCAGCACTTCCAAATCGTGTTTCAACGCACTGGCATAAAAACGGGCCATGTGGCTGTCCACATCCGCCCCTCTAACCTTTTGTTGCAAGTGTTGTTTCACCAGGCGCGTTTGAACGCCTTGAAGCTCTTTCAGATTGTTGTGCCTATACTCCGTATTCGCATAGTTTTGATTTGGATAGAGATCGGGTAAGCCCACAACCAGATCGCCTGGATCATTTAACAATTTCTCGGTCACTCGATGTCCAATTTTTATGAAATAGTTGGACTTGTTTTCAAGATGTATTAGCTGAATGCCCCAGCCTTCATTCCTGAGTTTCTCCTTCCAGCCGCTCCACAATGCCGACAATGCACCAACATCCGATTTCCCTTCCACATAAACCCACACCTTCATGCGCCAGCCTCCAGTTCGCCGGAGCGATGAAGATCACCCAGAGTTTCGCTTGAAACATCTTTAAGCATTTGCACAAGTGTCTTGCGATTCGCGGGACGATGCCACACGACCTTTGCATCATCTGCATTCCGCGCCATAACGGCAACATCAGCTATGTCGAAGCAGTTGAGCAGATCTGGGCTATGCGTCGTCACGAGCACCTGTGTGCGCTCCGCAGCTACCTTGATCATTCCTGCCACAATCGGCAACAGACCGGGATGCAGACCCAATTCCGGTTCATCAATCGCTACTAACGGCGAAGGTCGAGGATTTAACAGAGCTGTCGCCAGGCAAAGAAAACGTACCAAGCCGTCGGATAATTCTCCCAACTCCATAGAGCGGGACATGCCCTTCTCGCGCACCCCCACGATCACTTGTGGCGGCGTTCCATACGTGGTATCGCAATGAATTTCCTCAAATGCAGGATAGGCTACGCGCAGAAAATCGCGCAACTCCTCTGCTGCAGAACGGTAATCATAGCGGGTCAGGATTTCGTGCAGCACAGTACCCAAGTTATCGCCGTTAGCCGATAATGTCGTAACCGGCTTGATATCGGCGGCCCTGGTACGAAGCGCGGAAGACCGTGTTACATCGAAACCCGGATAGAACGCCATGTTTGCCAATAGAACGCGTACCAAGGAGGGAATGGGAAACTCGTTGAAGAAGCGAATTTGTGAAAGCAACAACGCTGGCTCCTGTTGTGCAGGTTGGTGGAGACCACTTTTCGAGATAGCTTCCGCCGAATCGGACTCGCGGACGCCATCAGGCGGAGGTTGTGCTTCATCAAACGGTACCAATTGGCGTTGTTTTCTGTCAAATATGCGTCGTTGATCCGGAGTTGCTTCCAGCAATGTGGAGGAATCGCCATATCTCTTCATTGGTTCTCGATACCTGAGAACCTCGTATTGCGGGTACATCTGGCTCTGTGCATCGGCCTGGAGAACGACCTCGTACACCAGGGACTGTCCCTTTGCCAATGGAACAGTATTCCACGGAGTCGCCGCGGACTTATGAAAAGTGATCTTCCATGTCAACCGTCGATTTTTGTTTCCTACTGTAAGAAGAGATGCTGCCCTCCCATGCCAACCCATTGCGGTATTTACCGGAACCGCGCTACAATCGGCAATCAGTTGCAAACAATCGATCAGCGTACTCTTGCCAACGGCATTCGCGCCAATGACCACTGTCAGCGGGTTGAGGTCGGCCTCAAACTCGTCGAGAAGCCGGTACCCCCCGATCTCGATTTGTGTAATCATGATCTATTACCCTGTTTTCACCGGGACAAGCCTGTATTTGCTTTTTTATTAAAAAAGCGCGCGTTTGACATTGCGAACAGCCTGGCGGATTCGGTGTTCATTTTCGACCAGAGAAATGCGTACATAGCCCTCGCCCATATCGCCAAAACCAATACCGGGAGAAACCGCGAGTTCGGCCTCTTCCATGAGCTTGAGGGAAAAATTCATAGAACCGAGATACCGATACTTTTCTGGAATAGGCGCCCAAACAAACATCGACGCTTTGGGCTTGTTGACGGGCCAACCGATGCGATTGAGACCTTCTACCAGCGTATCCCTGCGACTCTGGTACCTGGCGGCTGATTGCTGCACGCAGTCCTGCGGACCATCAAGCGCGGAAATTGCAGCGACCTGTATGGGAGTAAAAACGCCGTAATCGTAGTAATTTTTGATCACGGAAAGCGCTTTAATCACCTCCGGATTTCCAAGACAAAACCCCACGCGCCAACCAGCCATATTATAGGACTTGGACATCGTGTAAAATTCAACCCCCACATCTTTCGCACCCTTAACCTGTAAAAGACTCGGCACCACAGTATCGTCAAACGCAATATCCGAATAGGCCATATCGTGAATAACAATGATATTTTGACGGCGGGCAAAATCCACAATCTCCTCAAAAAAAGAAATATCAACAGTAGCTGTGGTGGGATTGTGAGGAAAATTAAAAATCATCACTTTGGGTTTGGGCCACAACTCCCGCGAAATCATTTGCAGATCGGGCACAAATTCCTTTTCCGGACGCAATGGCAAGCTGAAAACATTGCCATTGGCAATCGCGACACCATAAAGATGCAGGGGATACGCCGGATTGGGCACAATGGCGAGATCGCCTGGATCGAGAAGCGCGAGACAAATATGCGCCAGCCCCTCTTTTGAACCAATCGTGACAATAGCTTCTGTTTCCGGATCGAGATCAACGCCAAAACGGCGTTTGTAATGGCGACAAATCGCCCGCCTCAAAGCCGGAAGACCCGCCGATGGCGAATATCCATGCGTCTTGGGGTCGTGGACAACCTCGGTGAGCTTGTCAATAATATGTGGCGGTGTCGGCTGGTCGGGATTGCCCATGCCCAGATCAATAATATCAACGCCCTTGCGCCGCAGGTACATCTTACGGGCATTGACCTCGTGAAAAACATAGGGCGGCAACCGTTCAATGCGACGAGAATTGATTTGCATACGATACTCTTTGAAAAGGGTCAGTCAACGACAATGATGCCATCGAGTAGCAATTTATAAGTCAAACTATCGACCAGTGCTGTCCAACTGGCTTCGATGACATTTTCAGATACACCCACAGTACTCCACACGCGCCGCCGGTCAGAAGACTCGATCAGCACCCGCACTTTTGCCGCAGTACCATCGGCACTGGATAACACGCGCACTTTGTAGTCTTCCAGGCGCACATCTTTCAGCATGGGATACACGCTTTCAAGCGCCCGGCGCAATGCCGTGTCGAGGGCATTGACAGGACCATCGCCTTCACCAACCGTGTGGTAGGTCTGTCCTTCAATTTCTATTTTCACAATGGCTTCTACTTCAGATCCTGCAGCACTTTTGCGATTGATCGTCCTGTAATTGATGAGCTTGAACGGTTTGCGAATACTGCCCAATATCTGACGGGCAATAATTTCAAACGACGCTTCGGCGGCTTCAAAAACATAGCCCTCGTATTCGAGTTGCTTAATTTTTTGCAGCAATTTCTGGACAGTTGGATGGCGCTTGTCCAACCCCGGAATCAGATGGTGCAATTTTGCAGCAACAGCCCCGCCACCCGATTGTTCTGAAAGCAGAAAACGGCGCTGATTGCCCACAGATTCCGCATCGCAGTGTTCATACGCGACGGGTTGTTTGAGCATCGCATCGACGTGAACTCCCGCTTTGTGAGCAAAAGCACTCTCGCCCACATAAGGTTGGCGGTGATCGTGATAGACATTGGCGATTTCGCTCACAAAGCGCGATAATTCCATGAGCTTTGTGAGATTTGTCGCGCCAATCGCTGTCTTCCCCAGCTTAAATTCAATATTTGGAATCACCGAACACAGATTGGCATTGCCACAGCGCTCTCCATAACCATTGATAGTACCCTGCACATGCGTGGCGCCCATTTCGAGTGCGACAATACTATTGGCCACAGCCATTCCCGCGTCATTGTGCGTGTGAATACCCAGAGGCACATCGAGCCTGGGTTGAATATCGCCGATAATCTCCTGTATCTGATATGGCATCGTACCGCCATTGGTATCGCACAAAACGAGCACCTCTGCCCCGCCTGCTTGTGCGGCCAACAAAGTTTCCAGCGCGTATTCGGGATCGGCTTTGTAACCGTCAAAAAAGTGTTCGGCATCGTAAATAACTTCACGACCATTTTCCTTGAGCCAGGCGCAGGAATCCCTGATAATTTGCAGATTTTCGTCCAATGTTGCCCGCAATACATCGGTCACGTGAAGCGTCCAGCTTTTCCCAAAAAGCGTGATGACCTCTGTTCCTGCCTTGAGCAAAGTAGTAAGAGTGGGATCGTCTTCGGGCGGATTGTCAACTCTGCATGTACTGCCAAAAGCGACAATTTTGGTATTGTGAAAATCGAGATCGCGCACGCGGTCAAAAAATTCGAGATCCTTGGGATTCGTCGGATTGGGCCAACCGCCTTCGACATAGTGAATGCCCATCACATCGAGATGCTGTGCAATCACGGTTTTGTCTTCAGCGGAAAACGAAATACCCTCTGCCTGCGCACCGTCTCGAAGGGTCGAATCGTAGATTTGTACAAGTTCAGACATGTGACTTCCTCTGGTTTGGAATTAAAAAAGAGCGATCATGCAAAACGATCCAATACCCAAACCAATGGCCTCCGGGCAACGAGTGCCCGGATAATATCTCCTGCCTGTTCGCATGTGAGAATACATAATGACTCGCAAAAACGCCCGCGAGATGCGGGCGTAGAAAAGATTAAAAGCCCGTAACATAGGGAAGTTTATCAGCAACCTCCCGCACCGCACCGCGGCCTTCGAGGAGCATGCCCGTTGCATCCCACGCACCCTCAATGAGTTGGAGCCGATTGCCTTCTGCAATCTGCAGATCGACTTCTATATCGCCAAATGTTAATTTTTTTTCTTTTAAATCAACAGTCATTTCCCGTTGCGGATCTGCTTCGGCCGCATCCTGTATTTTGACAATATCCCCGGTCAAAGCCGTCAGACAAGGCATGCCCATAGCCGTGCAATTGCCCAGAAAAATTTCTGCAAAAGATTCGCCCACAATGGCACAAATTCCCCAGCGCATCAGGGCTTGAGGCGCGTGTTCCCTCGAAGATCCACACCCAAAATTGCCATTGGCGATGAGTACGGATGCACCCTGATAGCGCGGATCATCAAATGGGTGATCGGGATTTGATTTGCGGTCGTCTTCAAATGCGTGCTCACCCAGGCCGTCAAACGTGATAGCGCGAAGATATCGCGCGGGAATAATGCGATCAGTATCGATATCATTTCCCCGAACGGGAATCGCGCGCCCTTCTACCTGCTGGATCACAGATGAATTCATAAATAAGTCCTTCCTTTACATCACGCGAACGTCAATAACCTCACCCGCGATAGCCGCGGCTGCGACCATTGCGGGACTCATCAAAAGTGTGCGTCCCGTGGGGCTGCCCTGACGCCCTTTGAAATTGCGATTACTCGACGATGCGCACACTTCGCGTCCCTGCAATTTATCGGGATTCATAGCCAAACACATCGAACACCCCGCACCGCGCCATTCAAAGCCCGCATCTTCAAAAATGTGGTGCAAACCTTCCGCTTCGGCTGTCTTGAGAACGGACTTAGACCCCGGCACGACCAGCGCTTTGACGCCATCGGCCACCTTGTGACCCTCGACAACTCTGGCAGCTTCTCTGAGGTCAGAGATACGGCTGTTGGTACACGATCCCACAAAAGCCACATCAATGGGCATACCAGATATGGCCGTACCCGGCTTTAAGTCCATATAATCATACGCTTCGGCTGCAACATCGCGCTCATCATCGGGCAAATCTGTCAGAGCCGGTACCTTTTCTGTTACAAAGAGCACCTGCCCCGGCGTGATGCCCCATGTCACAGTAGGCTCAAGGGCAGAGCCATCGAGATGATAAACATCGTCGTAATCGGCATCGGCATCCGAAGCCATAGAGCGCCACCAGGAAACCGCGCGATCAAAGGCTTCTCCCGAAGGCGCATACGTGCGCCCCCGCAAATAGTCAAACGTCGTCTGATCGGGATTCACATACCCTGCGCGGGCACCGCCTTCAATGGACATATTGCATACCGACATACGCGCTTCCATGTCCATAGCTTCAATAGCGGATCCGGCATATTCGTAAGCATAGCCCGTACCGCCTTTTACGCCGAGATTGCGAATAATATTGAGAATAACATCTTTGGCGTAAACCCCATTGGCCAGCGTACCGGAGACTTCAATACGACGCACTTTAAGGGGATCCATCGCCAAACATTGTGTGGCGAGCACATCGCGCACCTGCGAGGTGCCAATACCAAATGCAATAGCACCATAAGCACCGTGCGTTGAAGTGTGACTATCGCCGCAAGCAATGGTCATCCCCGGCTGTGTCAGACCCAATTCGGGACCAATAACGTGGACAATACCCTGACGATCGTCGTCGAGACCAAAAAAAGAAAGGCCGAACTGTTGGGCATTTTCTTCGATGGCGATCATCATGTCCTCCGCCATCTCATCGGCAAATGGACGGGCAACATCGCTTGTGGGCACAATGTGATCAACCGTGGCAAATGTGCGTTCTGGATACGCAATGGTGAGACCGCGTTCTCTGAGCATATCAAAAGCCTGCGGACTGGTAACCTCGTGAACGAGATGCAGGCCGATAAACAACTGCGTCTGCCCCGAAGGCAGCGTTCGCACCGCATGCGCATCCCAAACTTTGTGAAATAAACTTTGACCCATCTATAACCTCTATTCTTAAAACCCTTTGGAACCACAGATAAACACAGATGAACAGGGATAAAAAAACAAAAGCACTGGATTCCGGCTTTCGCCGGAATGGCATTCGCAGCCCTTTTCTCAAATCTTATCGCTCCGATCCCCAATTGCGGCCCATCTGTGTCCATCCGTGTTCATCGGTGGTTGCTTTTCAAACGGTTGGTTCTCTCTCCTTGTGATTATCTTGCTGAATGACCAGGCGATTGAGCGCATCGAGAAAAGCTTTGGCACTGGCTTCGATAATATCGGTTGAAACGCCACGTCCCCTGATTATTCGACCATTGCACGACACATTGACCGTGACTTCTCCCATCGCTTCGGCACCCCCGGTAACGCCGCGGATAGTATAATCTTCCACTTTTGTATTTGTATTATCTGTGGCTTTCTTGATCGCCCGATACGTTGCATCTACCGGCCCATCGCCCCAGGCAGATTCCTGAACGTGGTTTTTACCGTCAATACCAATGCGAACCGTCGCAGAGGGAACCGTACCAGTACCACTTACAGTATGCAAATAGTCCAGCACGAACCGCATGGGAAAGTCTCGAATTTCATCTTCCACAATAGCCATGAGATCTTCGTCATAAACTTCCTTCTTCTTATCGGCAACCTTAACAAAACGCTCATAAGCGATATTTAATTCATCCAGATTGAGATGATAGCCGAGCTCTTCCAGGCGATGGCGCAATGCGTGGCGACCAGAACGCGCCGTGAGCACAATACTCGACTCTTCCCACCCCACAGATTTGGGATCGATAATTTCGAAATTTTCGCGGTCTTTGAGCACCCCATCCTGATGAATACCCGAACTATGTGCAAAGGCGTTGGCTCCCACAATGGGCTTGTTGGGCGGAACGACAATACCCATGAGGCGGCTGACCAGACGGCTCGTATTTACGATCTCGCGCGCCTTGATATCCGTATAGAGATCAAAATAATCCCCGCGCGTCTTGACGGCCATAACCACTTCTTCAAGCGAGGTATTGCCCGCCCGTTCACCCAACCCATTCACCGTGCATTCGACCTGACGCGCACCATTTCTGAGTGCTTCGAGAGCATTGATAGTCGCCATGCCCAAATCGTCGTGGCAGTGGACACTGATAATGGCGCGATCGACATTGGGCACTTTCTCGCAAATATTGCGGATAATACGACCAAACTGGTCGGGAACTGCGTAGCCCACGGTATCGGGAATATTGATGGTTGTCGCACCCGCTTCAATAGTAGCCTCAATCACGTCGAGGAGATATTGCGGATCTGTACGCGCAGCATCCATCGGCGAAAACTCCACATCGTCGCAATGCGACCTGGCTCGCGCAACTGCATCAACAGCCATTTGCAGAACTTGATCGGGCGTTTTGCCCACCATGGAAATATGAAGCGGAGAGGTCCCAATAAACGTGTGTATGCGTGGATTTGGCGCACCTTTCAAGGCTTCACCTGCGCGGTCAATATCTTTGAAAATTGCACGAGACAGGCCACAAATAACAGGGCCTTCGACCTCGTGTGCAATACGCCGCACCGCATTGTAGTCCTGATCGGACGATATGGGAAATCCGGCCTCGATAACATCGACATTGAGCCGCGCGAGTTGATGGGCAATTTCAACCTTTTCGCGCAACGCGAGCGAAGCCCCCGGCGTCTGTTCCGCGTCTCTCAAAGTAGTATCAAAAATAATGACGCGGTCTTTGTTTTTCACATTTGACATTGTTATTCCCTAAAACATGCCAGAATCGAAGTGGAAATGGGCAGATGGAACGCTCTGGCGGTCTATCCCCATCTGCCAAACGAGAGCGAGTTCTTCGGTAAGATCACCGAGATCGGGATCCATCTGCATCACCTCCTTGTGCGAATAGACGAATAGACGAATAGACGAACACCACCCTGCCCCTCAAAGTCATCATTAGCCTCTTTCGTTGATTCGTTGATTCGTTGATTCGTCATTGTGTCGCGGAGTCTCGCAACAGGGCAACCGTGCCTGTGCGCGCGATTTCTTCGATGCCAAAAGAACTGAGCATGCCAATAATAGCCTGAATTTTATCATTTTTGCCCGTAACCTCTATGGTCATCGATCTGGGACATACATCGACGATATTTGAGCGAAACACCTCGGCAATTTGGATAATTTCTGCACGCGTTGTTGTATCCGCTTTGACCTTGACCAACATGAGTTCGCGTTCGACAAATTGGCCCTGCGTAATATCGATCACGCGAATGACATCAATAAGGCGGTCCAATTGCTTGACCACTTGCTCGAGCACGCTATCGTCGCCACCGACGACAATAGTCATGCGAGAAATACTCGGGTCTTCTGTCTCGCCAACGGACAGACTATCGATATTGAATCCGCGACTGGAAAAAAGGCCCGCAACGCGACACAGAACGCCAAAATGATTTTCGACCAGGGCACTTATCGTGTGTTTTTGAGTCATTAAACATTTCCCGAATACATGAAGTGACAACGACCTATGAGTAAATCACAGGCTCTGTCCTTTTATAGGTGCTGTCGCAAGAGTTGGGGAAAGAGCCTGAAACTAATGAATGATAATAGATAGAAAAAGGCTCACGAGCAGGAGAAGGTGCAGAACGATCAGAACTCGCCCTGCAATAGAAAGGCGCAAAGAACGGATACGCAGTTGTACACCGTCTCGCATTGTGGAAATCGCCAATGTAGAAATTGAGCGCATAATAGAAGACTTGGAAAAAGAAGTAATAATGTATTTTAGACTAAACAACTTACGCAATCTCAGTGGAATATGTCAAGAAAAAATATCATTTCGCAGCCAGCCAGCCCCATCCCTACCCGTGATCTTATATCACAAAGTCCCGCCGCACCCCTCGCATATCCATCTCAAATTCAATATCGACCACTGGCGGCCGGGTAAAGTGCCAGCGGAAACCGTGCCGTCGGACTGGCCCAATGCGATTGAACAAAATATCCTCTACCAGGCCGTCCAGAGAATGCACCGTGTACACATCCACCGCATTGATCATCTCCCATGCCCCACCCAGACCAAACAATCGCTCGACCATTACATCCACCACATAACCAACCTTCTCCCGCATCGCTTCTGCACTGGTATCCCCACTGCGGACAATCCCCTGCTCCAATAATATCCCCTCGCGCAATTCCCCTGCCCCGGCGATCACCAGAGTCCGGGGTGTATCAGTCGCTGCCGGCACCGTATAGGAAAATGCGTGCAGCACCGGTTCCCCCGGCGGATCGAACAGCGGTGCCACATTGGTGCGAGCTACTGGATTCAACTCTCCCACGTACAGGTCCCATGCCTTGAGCACCTGACAATAATCCCGATTGAAAGCGATAAACCCCGCCATAGTAAAAGGCGCAGGCGAACGCAACTCCATGCCACACAATGCCTGTCGATCTCGCCCGACCTCCTGCAAATACGCCTCGACCCGATCAAACCCCTGCCGCCAGGGCACCGCCTGTTCCAGTGTCACATGAACGATCTCCCAGCCGGGATCGGCAATAACGCCGCAAGAGTAAGGGTCAATACCCTTGAGAAAGTGGTAGTGTCCTTCAGCCTTAGCAATCAACATGATAACTCTCTGTACAATTACAACCGCCCATTCGCCCGCAGCGTCAGCAATGTTCCCAACGTCACCCAGCCGCGCCATTCGAGTTCGCAACCCGGACTCACGGCTTGCCAGGTAATATTCCACCCACCATCTCCTTGTTGTCCCGCAACAACTGCATCGAGATTTGCCGCAACATCTTCTTCTCGAAAGTACTTGCGAAGCGAATGATCGGGCGTATTCGCCCAATCGAGTGGTTTGCGGACATAGCCCGTGGCATTTGCATCGGCAACGAGACCCGCAGAAAACATCCCACCGATCAGACGCTCAATTTCGCGCTCTGCGCGCGCCCGGTCCGGCACATAATAGAGAAAAGTCAACACCACACCCATTTCGTGCATCTCTACGGGTTGCAAATCGGCTATCTTTGACCAGCAGTACGCGGTCGCGCGATCTACCCATACATGTCGAACGCAATTCTTGTGTAACAAACCGACAATTGCAGCCGTTGGATTCAGAGACGCTGGTGGATTTTCAACTGTATTCCACCAGGATGCTCGCGGATAGCGATGTGCAGAAGGCAATAACCAGGGAACACCGCCTTCGGGCGTCGCAATCGCCATCAAATAATTGCAGGCGCGCTGCACCACATCGGCATCAAAACCCACGGCATCGAGAAACTCAAGCGCGTGTTGCACCGGCACGGGTTGACTTTCTGGACAGCGAATATCCGGTTCGAGGGCATGCCCAAATCCGCCATCTTCATTCTGATAGGCGCGAAGCGCTGTCAGCACCTGCTCCCGCGAACCCCCTTTGAAATGATAGGCAAACAACTGTCGCTCGAGCAGTCGCGCATTGTTATAGATAAACTCTTCAGCGCGATCAAAAATATTATTCATAGACTATCTTCTCTTTCACTCCAACCCAATAAATTTGAGAAACGTCTTTTTTCCACCCGTCTCTTTGCGCGCGTTCCACGCTTCAACTCTGGCATAATAGGGTTCTTCTTCCCACGTCTCCCATTTTGCAATAGCCTTAATCTCACCCAATGGCGTGTACCCGTCGAGTTCA
Source organism: Gemmatimonadota bacterium (assembly GCA_026705765.1). Classification (NCBI taxonomy): domain Bacteria; kingdom Pseudomonadati; phylum Gemmatimonadota; species Gemmatimonadota bacterium. The sequence continues at coordinate 90,574 of JAPPAB010000054.1, read as the reverse complement.
TATGGACAATCGGTAGATTGGCTAATGCTAAGCAACTCGATATCGCCCTCTTCGTCAAACTCGAGATCAAATGGATACCTTCGGCAAGTCACCGGGCGATAATCGTAGATAGTACACAAATCGTCTTCCCCCAGATATTGGCATCCACTCTCGGTTCTACGCAATCCCATAATGCGCTGGCCAGACTTCAAACGTATCCAGCCGGGTTGATCTTCGCCCCATTCAATCTCACTCGGCTTATAAAAATCGACAACATCACAAGCCGCCTGATCTGTGCCCTCAATAATGCGGCGCACATCTTCGTCAGTAACCAGAACAATGGGGTCTCGACAGCAATTTCCACAGCGAGTGCAGCGAAACTTGAGCAAGTGTCTCCACTCTTGCGCCATATCGTCTCCAATGATTATACGACCTTTTGCTCCAACCAGTCTTTCGTGATTTCAAGACCAAAACCGGGGGCATTGCTCGGAATGAGATAACCGTCTTTGATCACGGGGGTTCCCGGCAGCGCGACGCGTTCTTCAAGCGGGACGCCCGGAGGCGACACCCCTTCGGAACGCTCGCCCCACTGTATCGCTGGCATAGCATAAGAAAGGTGCTGACCGTAGGGGTAATTCATGCCCGCGTGGCTGATAACCGTTAGTCCATGCGCCTCGGCAATATGGCATATCCGCATCAAGGCCGTCACACCACCTGCCCACTGAATATCGGGTTGCAAAATATCGACAAGCCCCTGGCTCGCGGCTGTGGCAAAGGGATGGATGGTGTACCAGTGCTCACCCGTTGCGAGAATCTGCCCGGGAACGCGTTGGCGCACTTTCATATAGCTTTCCATATCTTCGGGCAGCACATAGTCTTCAAGCCACTTGAGACGATACGGTTTGAGAGCCTCGACGAGGCGAACCGTGTACTCGACGTTGAGCGACATCCACGCATCGAGCATGAGTTCGACATCATCGCCAATCTGCTCGCGCGTTTTTGCAACCAGTTCTTCAGTCTTATTTATTCCCTCAATACCGGACTCCGGTCCATATCGCGCAAAGAGCTTGACCGCCTTGAACCCCAGTTCGAGAAACCATTCAATACTATTTTCCGTACCATAAGATATATCTGTATTGCTGGCATAACAGAAAATTTTGTCTTTTTGAGGACCGCCCAAAAGCTCGTAAACAGGACGCTGCAAAATTTTTCCTTTCAAGTCCCACAGAGCATTATCCACAGCACTGATGGCATAGCTGGACAAACCCGCCGTGTGATAAGGCGAAGAAGCCCGACGCATCATATCCCATAACTTTTCAGTCGCCATGCAATTTTGCCCTTCGAGCAAAGGGGCAAAATGATCGTTGATAATACTGAGCACCGGACCACTGTGATTGGTAAATCCCACCCCCCATGTGCCGTCTTGCGCGGTCACAACACAGGCCGTGCGCGTCCAGCTTGTATTCCACTCCGATCTTTTGAACTCGGAATATCGCGCCATAGGGCTGATAAACCCATCTGTAGGCAACTTCGGGACGCGAGGTTCTGTTTTTTGAACGGGAGAAATATCGACGGCAACTGCGCGAATATCTTTGATTTTCATAATCCTTCCTCTTAAAAAGCAATGGCATATCCATCTCGCCTGGGATCTGAACCGCCCATCAGAGTGCCGGTCTCGGAATTGAACTGAATAGCCTGAGCATTTCCCGGCCCACCCCAATTTGAGAGGTAGCGAAGGTCGTGACCTTTCCGAGCCAGAGCTTCGCACTCGATTGTAGGAAAACGGCTTTCGAGTTGAAGCACATCTTCGCAGGTATGGGGAACCGTGGATTCCATAGGATTTTGCAGAGAACGCCAGCGGGGGGCTTCAACAGCCTCTTGAGGCGTCATACCAAATTCCAGAATATGTGTCACCAGTTGCAAATTCGTCTGTACCTGTGTATCTGCGCCCGGCGTACCGCATATCAAAACGGGCTTGCCGTCTTTCGCGACAATAACGGGGTTCATAGTATGGCGAACCCTCTTTCCGGGCATCAGACAATTGGGATGATCTTTTTCCAGATGCCAGTACGTCATGCGGTTATTGAGAAGAATACCCGTATCTCCTGCAATAAGACTTGAACCCCAGCCAGATTGAATACTCTGCAATTGACAAACCGCGTTGCCCTCGCCGTCAGCTACGCAAAAACAGGTGGTATCCTCGACCGATTCCGGGATACCGGGCGGAACGTGGATAGCAGCGCGTTCGAGATCGATGCACGCAGCGCGTTCTTTTGCATAATCTTTCGAGAGAAGTCCTTCAATCGGCACATTGATCCAATCTGGATCAGCCACGTATTTTTCGCGGTCTGCAAAAGCGAGTTTTTTGGCTTCGACCATAAGGTGGATACTCTCGGCAGTATTGCATCCCAGTGCTCGAAGGTCAAAATTTTCGACAATATTGAGTTCTTGAAGTAAAATATGCCCACTCGAATTGGGAGGCGTTTCATACACCGTATAATCTTTGTAAGTCACAGCAATGGGATCCCCAATACGGGCGCAATGGTTTTTCAAATCAGCTTCGGTAAACAACCCACCTCGCGACTGGCTGAATGCAACAAGTGCCCGGGCTATTTCACCCGTGCGATAGGCGTCGCGGCCCTCTGCGGCGATTTTTCGCAAGGTCTTACCCAGGTCTTTCTGATAGACAATATCCCCGGCACTGAGAGGCTGACCATCATTTGTAAAAACCGCCCGTGTATATGGATCGGAAGCAAAGCGTTTTGTCTCCCCCCGCAAGCTATTCGCCAATTTGTGACTGAGCGGAAAACCGTCTTCACAAAAGGCGATTGCCGGCGCAAAAATCTCTTCGAGCGAGCGCGTGCCAAAGTGCTCGTGAGCAACGAGCCAGCCATCTACCAGACCGGGAATAGAAACACTCAAAATACCTTTCATCGGGATACCACCGCGTTTGAGATAAAATTCTCGGGTCGCACCCGTTGGGGCTGCGCCAGTGGCATTGATCGCAGATACGGTCCCCGTCTTAGCCGAGTAAATTAAAATAAAACCATCCCCCCCTGCGCCTGAAGATTGCGGTTCAACCACGCCGAGCGCAGCGGCCGTGGCAATGGCGGCATCAATGGCATTGCCCCCCGCCATCATAACCTGAATACCTGCTTGAGAAGCGAGATGGTGTCCCGATGTGACCACGCCGTTCCTACCCATAACGGACGGCCTGAAAGCGGGATGAGCAATTGCATGAGGAGAAGACATAATGTACTCCTGAGGCGATTTTTAATTAAAGTGTTTGCTACTCCCTATTACAAGCGCCTGCGTGCGTATTCTTATATACGCCTTGACAAAATTCTTTGAGGACACTAATTTGCAATATCTTTTGGCTCTAAGTAATGGGCGCATTAAACTGCATAACATCCTGTTTCTTCTTAATTTTAATGGCAAATATTCTTCTTCTCGCAGACGAAGCCTACGGCGCGCGTCTCAAATCAGACCTCGAATACATCGGGCATCAGGTCGAACATGTGATCCTGAGGGGACGGAGCAATTTGCCTCCCATACCTGCCAACGGCATTGATTTAACCATCATTGATCCCGAATCCTCCCTCGATCGCCTCGCACAGACCATTGCGCACCTGCAACAACAGCGCTCTGCCAACGACGGTTCCCTGCTCGTCATCACCGATGAAATGACCGCACTCAACCTCGATTTTTCACTCGGCATTTCAGATTTTGTCATCAAGCCCTATAGCCTGCGCGAGTTCGAAGCCCGCCTGCGCCTGGCTCTTTGGAACGACGACCAGCCCCCCGACGATCACACCCTCAAAATAGACGACCTCGTCATCAATATGGCGCGCTACGAAGTGCGCGTCAAGGGCAGTGTTGTCGAACTCACACTCAAAGAATACGAACTACTCAAACATCTGGTCACACACGAAGCCCGCGTATTTACCCGATCGGACCTGCTCGACAGCATCTGGGGCTATGACTATTACGGCGGCATGCGCACCGTTGACGTCCACATTCGCCGCCTGCGCTCCAAACTCGGCGAATCGGGCAAAGCCATTACCACAGTACGCGGTGTCGGCTACAAATTTGATCCCTCCTGACAAACCCCAGAAGCTCGTTCCTGGTTTTTTTTAGGGGTCACAATATCCTGTGCTCACCTCTGTGCCCAGGCTCGCAACGGAACATCATCCCAATTTTTTGTCAGCCAGTATTGTGACGAAGGGTGAAAATCTGGTTCTGGACCAAGCGGGTCTTTCCCCGATGCCAGCGCGCCCAACAACTGGCGCCGAATGGGCGAACTCCGCTCGATGAGCGCGGCATCCTGCTCGATATAATCAGTTGGACGAAGCCACCGATAATTATACCCCACATGCATAATCTTTCGCGTTTTCCTCGACAAATTGGGACCCACGCAGTGCCAAACAGCGGTTCGCCACAACACCGCAGAACCAGCCCGCAACTTGAGCTCGACCGCCTCTTCTGGATTGACCTCGCGCCCCATTTCCCGCAACTCTTCGGGCTTGCGCTTGTGACTACCCGGCACCAACCACAAATTGCCACAATTGGATTCGGTCATATCGTAAAGCACGTAAAAAACCTTGATCTCCATAAATGGGAGACGCCCATCCAGCGAAGGTCCCAGAAATAGCATATCGCTTGCCAAATCGGGATGCCAGGCCACATTGCGGTACCCCACCTCCTGATCTTCGCCCTTGCCAACGCCAACATCGCCTGCTTTCAAACCCTCGGGATACGGCGGTCGATAATCCAGATGCGTGGTTCGGATCTGAATATTCCAGCCAATCGCATCCACCACCAGAGGCAACATGCGCGGATGATCAATCAAATCGAGAAACGCCTCGTGTTGCGACAGGGCATTGCGCACGGCAAAAGGATCATCAGGACCCAGGCCCTCGGCCTCTCGAACCCGCTCTGCCACCTCATCAATAGCCAGCAAAAGCCGATTCACCTCGTCCTGAGTAAAAAAATCCTCGAGAATAACAAATCCCTTCTCATCAAAATCTCTCTCTTGCTGCTCTGTCATCGCAAGAGCCATAAATCCCTCCTTAACCTGCATATCCAGGTATTTCACCAAAGACTATTTCACGCCGAATATACTCATCACCTGTGAATAATTCAAGACACAACTAATTCAAAAAACTTCCCAACCGCAATAAAATAAGCCCCGAATGCATCAAAACATCCGGGGCTTTGATCTAACGATTATTGATCAGAAACTTGGCAGCAACTGGGCAACTTGGCATACGCATCGGCATCGGCCTTTTTGTCATTAGCCGCATAACCCGTCTTGACAACGGCCTGCTCCAGAGCGGGAACATCGGTCACCTTAGCATCAAACGTCACCTTCGCTGTTTTCGTATCCAGATTAACTACCACGCTCTGAACACCATCGACCTCTTTCAGTGCTTTCTCAATGGTATTCGAACACATAGCGCACTGCATCGTTGACAACTTCACCTCGACAGTTGTCGCCTCCGACTTTGACGAACAGCCGACCCATCCCGCCATGCCTATAGCTGTCGCGCCAATGACCAATAATGCAAAAATACGAGACTTCATAACACACCTCCTGAAAAGTGAATGATTCGGGTTTTACCTCTATACGGGTGGATTAAAAACCCACCCCTACATTTCGCCTTTCATCTGCGTCTATCTGCGTCATCTGCGGATACCCTTCTCTCTTTCCACAACGCATAAATCGCCGGAATCACCAGCAACGTCAAAATCGTCGATGACACCATCCCCCCCACCATAGGTGCTGCAATGCGCTTCATCGCCTCGGACCCCGTGCCTGTTGACCACATAATCGGCAACAGACCCATCATCGTTGAAAACACTGTCATCAACTTGGGCCGCACCCGCTCCACAGCACCGGACATCACCGCCTGGTTTAAGTCCGCCAGCGTCAAAACATCGCCATTCTCACGTCTAATACTCTCATAAGCCTGATCCAGATAAATCAGCATCACCACCCCTGTCTCGGCAGCCAATCCCGCCAGCGCGATGAACCCAACACCCACGGCAATACTCATATCGTAATCCAAAATATACATCAACCATATCCCACCGACCAGAGCAAAGGGCAGAGAAAGCATCACAATCGCAGTCTCAGCCACATTTCTAAAATTCAGATACAACAGCAAAAAAATGATCGCCAGCGTCACGGGCACCACAACCTTCAGCTTTTTCTCTGCCCGCAACATATATTCATACTGACCACTCCAGATCGCAGTATAACCAGGTGGCATCTGCACCTGCTCCAACACCGCCTGTTGCGCCCGCGCGACATAAGTCCCCACATCCACGCCTTCAATATCGACGTAGACCCACGCATTTAACCGCGCATTCTCGCTCTTAATACCCGGAGGACCCTTCCGAATGCGCAGATCTGCCAACTGTCCAATGGGAATCTGCGCCCCCATTGGCGTGGGCACCAGCACGCGCCGAAGCGCGGGCAAATTGTCGCGCAACTCCCGACCATAACGCAAATTCACCGGATAGCGCTCCAAACCCTCCACAGTATGCGTGATATTCATCCCGCCCAATGCCGACATAATAACATCCTGCACATCTCCAACCGTCAGCCCATAACGCGCAGCAGCCTGCCTATTGATCTCAAAATCCAGATAATTGCCACCCGCAGCGCGCTCGGCAAACACACTCAGCGTACCCGGCAAATCGCGTATCACCGTCTCGATCTTCTCGCCCAACACCTGCAATGTCTCCAGATCATCCCCCACCACCTTAATACCCACAGGCGTCTTAATACCCGTTGAAAGCATATCGATGCGCGTCTTAATCGGCATAGTCCACGCATTGGTCAATCCCGGAAATTTCACTGCCTGATTCAATTCTCGAATTAATTTTTGAGGCGTCATGCCTTCTCGCCACTCGGACTCGGGCTTGAGCATAATCGTCGTCTCAATCATCGACAGCGGCGCCGGATCTGTCGCCGTCTCCGCCCGACCAATTTTGCCAAATACGTGTTCAACTTCGGGAAAAGTGCGAATAATTTTATCGGTCTGTTGCAACAATGCCCGCGCCCGCGTAATCGATACCCCCGGCAATGTCGTGGGCATATACAACAGATCGCCCTCGTACAGAGGCGGCATAAATTCCGATCCAATTTTTTCCACAGGAAATAGCGCGTCCAACTTCACCAATGCCTTATAAGTCAAACTCTGCGGTCGGTCTGAAAAACGCGACACCACAATATCTCGAAAAGGAAACACAGTCACAAACAACACCAACCCGCCCAGTACCACAGTCAGCACCCGATGTCGCAACACCCAATCAATCACGGGCCGGTACAGATAAATCAACACGCGACTGATGGGATTCTCTGCTTCGGACCGAATTTTGCCGCGCACAAAAAAAGTCATCAGCACCGGCACAACCGTAATCGCCAAAAATGCCGCCGCCGCCATAGCATAAGTTTTGGTATATGCGAGCGGCTTAAACAACCGTCCCTCCTGCGCCTCCAGTGTAAAAACCGGCAAAAACGACAGCGTAATAATCAACAGCGAAAAGAACAGCGCAGGCCCCACCTCTTTCGAAGCGGCAATAATCATTTCACTGTGCGACTTTGTCCCACCATCGCGTTCGATATGCTTGTGTGCATTTTCAATCATCACAATAGCGGCATCCACCATCGCCCCAATGGCAATCGCAATGCCTCCCAGAGACATAATATTCGAATTGACACCCTGGTGATACATCGCGGCAAACGCAATTAAAATCCCCATCGGCAATGTGAAAACAGCTACAAAAGCACTGCGAAAATGGAGCAAAAAAACAATACACACCACTGCCACTATCGCGATCTCTTCAATCAGCTTTTTTTGCAAATGATCAACCGCGCGCAGAATAAGTGCCGAGCGATCGTAATTGGCGACCACCACCACGCCCTCCGGAAGACCGGGTTTTAGCGACTCCATCTTCTCTTTCACCCGATCAATAACTTTGAGCGCATTTTCCCCATACCGCATCACCACAATACCCCCCACGACCTCCCCCTCGCCATTCCACTCCGCCAATCCCCTTCTAAGCTCTGGCCCCACCTGCACAGTCGCAACATCTTTTACTCGAATCGGCGTACCGTGTTCATCCACGCCCAGGGCAATCTGCTCGATATCCGCCACAGAACGGATATACCCCAATCCGCGCACCATAAACTCCGTCTCTGCCAGTTCGACCAATCGCCCTCCCACATCGCTATTGCTGCGCTGAATCGCCGTCCGAACCTTCTGCAAAGGAATATTGTATGCCAGCAAGCGATTGGGATCCACAACCACCTGATACTGCTTCACAAACCCACCCACAGACGCCACTTCCGACACGCCCTGCACACTGCTCAACTCATACCGCAAATACCAATCCTGAATCGACCGCAACTCCGAAAGATCATATCTCCCGGTCGTATCCAGCACCGTATATTGATAAACCCAGCCCACACCCGTCGCATCTGGCCCCAGCTTTGGCGTCACCCCCTGCGGCAATCTATCAGACGCGGAATTGAGATACTCCAACACCCGACTGCGCGCCCAGTACATATCCGTACCATCCTCAAAAATCACATACACATAAGAAATGCCAAAAAACGAATATCCCCGCACCGTCTTTGCATAAGGCACGGACAACATCGCCGTCGTCAGCGGATACGTCACCTGATCCTCCACCACCTGCGGCGCCTGACCCGGATATTCGCTAAACACGATCACCTGCACATCCGACAAATCGGGAATCGCATCCAGTGGCGTATTCAGCATCGCGTACACCCCCCATCCAATCACCATCAAAGTAGCGATCACCACCAGGAACCGATTCTCGACACTCGCTTCAATAATTCGATTTAGCATCGCGTTCCAACCTCCTCAAAATGCGCCTCAATGTCCACCATGTCCACTATGTCCACCATGTTTCACAGGATCTCCAAGCATCCCCGCCAGTGCAGCCTTTAAATTGCTCTCTGAATCGATCAAAAATTGCGCCGAAGTCACAATCTGCTCCCCCGGATTTAGCCCGTGCATGACCTCATAGCCATCCTCAGTCTCGACCCCGATGTGAATCTCGCGCGGTTCAAACCTGCCGTCACCCTGAGCCATCACAACAACCCTGCGCGTCCCCGAATGAATCACCGCCTGAGCGGGTATCACAACGCCCTCACGCCCTACCTCGGATCGAATCACCACATCGGCATACATATCCGGTTTAAGCGCACCATCTGCATTGTCAAAAACCATCCGCACCTGCACCGTGCGCGTCTTTTCATTCATAAACGGGAAAATATAATCCACTTTGCCTTCAAATTGCTCGCCCGGCAAATAAGACAGCGACACCTCTGCGCGCTGCCCTTTGGAAATCCACGGCATCTCGTATTCGTACACATCTGCGAAAATCCACACCACCGACAGATCCGCAATGCGATACAAATGTTGACCAGATCCGATATACGCACCCTCCAGCACATCTTTGTGCGTCACAATCCCCGAACGAGGAGCCAGAATGGGCATTGTTCGCCCAACCCGTCGCGTCTTTTCCAACTCCGCAATCTGACCCACCGAAATATCCCAGTACAACAACCTTTGCCTCGCAGCAGCGAGCAAATCGTCGGCACTTTGCGCCACATCTCGATCCACACCCCCGCGCATTCTCTCCGCATAATCCAGAGCCGTCAAATACTCCTCCTGCGCCGCGACCAGTTCAGGGCTGTAAAGCGCCAGCAAAGGCTGCCCCTTTTTCACCCACTGACCAGTATAATCCACATACAACTGCTCAACCCACCCGGCGATCTTGCTATTCACATCCATAATCCGCGTCTCGTCATAATCCACCCGGCCCACCGCGCGCACCGTGCGCTTCAAAGGCTGCTTTTCCACCACCATCGTCTTCACACCAATATTCTGAATCGTCACAGGATCAATCTGCACACTTCCGTTTTGCACAGACGACGCATCAGTCTCCTTCACCACCAGATCCATACCGCAAATGGGACAACTACCCGGCTTATCCGACACCACCGTCGGATGCATCGGACAAATATGTGTTTCGTGATCCGCATGCATCTCATGGCCGTGCCCACCATCCACCTCCTTCACCACCAGATCCATACCACAGATAGGACAAGATCCGGGCTTATCCGACACCACCGTCGGATGCATCGGACAAATATATGTTTCCAACGCCTGATCCTGCTCTGTATGCGTATCTCCCGAAATCCAGACCCCACCAACAAATCCCACAATCAATGCTAAAATTGGAAGGAGATATTTCATGTCTCAACTCCTTATTAAACGGACAGGCACAGGCCTGTCCCTACCTCATACCTAACGCCCCACCGCCGCCGCCAGATCTGCCACCCGTTTTTCATGCTCAATCACATGTCGATAATGTGTGATCTCAAAATTCAACAGCGTCATCTGATTGTTCAACAGCGTCAAAAAATCCACCTTATCCACCTGATACCCCGACAATGCCGACGCCAGCGACTGCTCTGCTTGAGGCAACATCGCAGTGCGAAACAACTCGGCACTTTCCCGGTGTTGCCTGACCTCAATAATTAGACGCTGAATCTCATAGTGAATCCGCTGGCGTTCAGCGGCCTTTTGAGCTTCAACCTCTCGCAGATTAGCCCGCGCTCCTGCAATCTGCTGGCGTTGCTTGCGCCCGCCAAACACGGGCAATGGAATGCCTATACCAACAGATATAAAATCGCTTCCTTTCACCGGATCATTGGCCGCAAACACGCGCTGGCGATAACCTAAACTCACCGTCATATCCGGCCAGAGATTTCTTCTTGCAACCTCAACCTCTGCTTGCCACATCAAAATCGATTGATCCATAGCCTTCAGGGATGGATGTCCCTCATCGGCCTGCGCCTGCAAGACATCAACCGTTAACGGCACACCCGAAAGACCAATAGTATCTGGCGGCGCGTCCAGAGGGCTTTGCGGAGACCGATTCAACACCAGATTCAAACGCGCCTCTGCCAATTGTTTTTTAGCCCGAAGCGCAATCAACTCTGTATCCAGCGCTGACAGCGAAACCTGAGCTTTCAATACATCCTGTTGCAACCCCTTTCCAACGGCGTATTTCGTGCGAGCAATGCGAATCAGATCTTGCAACAACACCCGATTCTTTTCCATAATTGCAATAGCACGAATAACATAAGCCAGATCAAAAAAAGGCTGCTTGACCGCATTGGCAATAGCCAGTTCTCGGTCGCGCAACAGCCATGCAACAGAATCTGAAGCAAACTCTGCTGATCGCTCGCGCGCCCGCTGTTTTCCCGGTAGAGAAAACTTCTGGCTAAGCACAAATTGATTCCCACTCATCGGCGTACTGCTCAAATTGAAATCGCTCAATGGTAAATTGCTCACCTCAAAGCGAAAAGACGGATCTTCCAGCGCGCCCGCCTGCGGAATTTTCGCTTCAAAAGCAGCCAATCGCGCTCGCAAAACCGATAAATTGGGATTATTTTCCACAGCCTCCTGGATCAGCGCATCCAGATCCAGTTCATCTGCCCCCACAGGCAAAATAGATATACCCATGAGGCATAGTCCGATCATGGCTCGGATAGCAGACACAAGCCACCTCCAGAGAATCTATATTTAGTATTTAAAAAGGAAAAAGTCCGCAAAACATGCGGCAGAAAAAGCGACAATCGGGAACGATTTGTACACACCTATCCCCAAACGCCATTCAAGCACAGGAAGGAAAATCAGATGAGAAATGCAGCGTGGAGAAGATACAGATCGGGCGGTGACCGTAGAACATCTTGGCGATCATACGCCACAAAAGGAAGGAAATTACTCTGGGAAAGAACAACCGAGGGATACAACGTCACACCAGTCAAATCCAACTTTGGATTTTGCCATTCACCGGGCAAAACAGCCAGATCGCGCGCCGGCATCTGCTGATCGACTGCCGCCTCTGTGCTACAACAACAATCTTTCATCTCTGCCGCAGCATGGCATTCTGGCATCGACACCTGATGCGCCCAACACAGACAGGGCGCAACCATTCCTATAAGCGTCAGCGCGACAATAAGAATGTGTGGAAAACGACGAAACACGGCTCAATCTCCAGAAGTTGGAAAACTTTTACAAAAAATAGCCAAAAACACTTATTCCGTCAAGACACGTATTTTTTACCACCACCCGCGCCGCCGACCTCGTCGTCCGCGATCATTTTCCCGGTCTTCGGGCGCCTCGCCAATCACAACATCAAAATTTGCCGTCAATTCGCCAATCTCAGACCCGGGCAATGGCTTAAACGGCACGGACAGCAAATCGTGAGACGCGCGACCCGTATTCCTGAAAATAGAATCCCATTCATTGTCCGGATTGTCTTTCACGTACATCTGCGACGTCAAAAGCCGGTGCCCATTTTTATTAATCGCAAAATGGATATGAGCGGTTCGCGACCCCCCGTACCGCACGGGCTTAATCGTCCGAAAGCGGTATTCACCCGTAGATCCCGTCTCAAAACGCCCAAAACCCTGAAAATTCGCGTCTCGCCTATTCTGCCGCGGAGCCCCGGTATGAATATAAACCCCATTGCTATCAACCTGCCAGATCTCCACTATGGCATCCTTTACGGGATTGGCATTCACGTCCAGAACGCGCCCGGTCAAATGCGTAATCTCTCCCACTGCGGGCGTAATCGCATCGTTGATTATCACGAGATCATTATCGACATCCAGCGGCATCTTATTCGGATAATATGGCCCCTCGGTTTGCCGGGGCGTAAGCATCAGTTGCTCGGCAAAAACCCCTGGCGTCACAAAAACCGCAGCACCCAGTGCAGCGGACTGATACAGAAAACGTCGGCGATTAACAGACATCACAACCTCCATTGCATAAAATCTTCTAAGACTAAATAAATACTAAGGTCGAATCTCCACGTACCGCTCCAGACGCGCCACCTCGCCATCATCGACGTACTTGCCAATCTCCCGCCGGAACTGCTCCATACTCACATACGGACGGTACTCCTCAAACTCGTGTGCCATCCGCTTTCCCACGCCGGGAATGGCGAGGATCTCATCCTCGGTAGCCGTATTCAAGTCGATAGGCACAAAAACATACTGCGCCATCCGCGCAACCTCGGTATCATCTACGTATTTGCCCATCTCACGGCGCCATTGGGCAATAGCCGTATAAGGCCGATACTCCTCAAACTCGTGCGCCATCCGTTTTCCCACGCCAGGTACCAGAAGAATATCCTCCTCGCTGGCGGTATTCAGATTAATCGGAATGAACATCTGAACGTAGAGCATCTCGACCGCCTCCTGGTCCAGATGCTGTGACACGACCGGGTGCAATGCTTCCATACCGAGAAATGGGCGCTGCGCCATAATCGCGTCAACGAGTTCTTTGCTCATCCCTGGAAGCGCGCCGAGTTCATCGGCTTCTGCGAGATTTGGATTGACTACCATCGCGCTAGCTTCTTCCACGGTAGCAGTTTCATCCACATTCGACCCACCACAACTCCAGAGCATCGCAAAACACACGAGCAACACCACCATATTGGTAAACTTCACGCTTCTTCCGCAAATATTCATCTTTCCTCCTGAGAATTTCTCTTTCCGGCGGAACTCAAATCAGGATGGCGAAAACAAACTGCTAAACCGAGCAACCCGAGAAGTGTCATCGTCCCTGGTGCCAGCGACGGGGTAGCGCCCCCCAGAGCTTCCCAAACGAGCTCAAGCCCACCGCGTGATGGATACATCTCCAACTCGAACTCGACATTCCCCTTGTAGTGAAGCCACTGCCCGACAAAACCCGAAACAACGAACAGCACCATCACAATCTGAAAAATGCGCACGCTTACCACGCCAGGCGCAACAAGAAGCCAGCCAGCACACGGAAGTGCCGCCACAAAGAGCACGAGAGGAACCCACTGCCAGAAATCCTCCATATGCTCGAGGAGAACAAGCTCGGCTCCCGTACCGACAATTCCCATTATCAAAATAGCCAGCACAAAACGCCGCAGCATGTCGGCGTCTGCTCGCCGAGATCGTTGGGTTGAGATATCCAAAACGCATTCCTATTTTTTTAACACTAAACTTTAGACCACCCAACACGCCAGAACGTTCCCTGCGAAAAACTTTCATCTAAAACTCTTTGTTTTTTTTCATTGGGAATTATATTTACGCATCCTCAACACTCATTTCACAAGGAGACCACAATGAAAAAACAACCCTTCACCAGCAAACGCGGCAACATCCCCAAATTCCCATACTCCCAGGCCATAATCTACGGCGACCTCATCTTCATCTCTGCCCAACCCCCGGTCGATCCGGAAACCGATGAAATTGTCGGAGACGATATCAAAACGCAAACCCGGTGCATTCTCACCAACATATCGGGCATACTCGAAGACGCGGGAACATCGCTCGACAACGTCCTGAAAGTAACCGTCATCCTCCAGGACCGCTCTCTTTTCTCGGACTTCAACGACGCCTACGCCGAATTCTTCCCCGACAACGCCCCCACGCGCACCCCCATCTTTGGCGATACCGGCGCACACCTCATACTCCTCGACGTCATCGCGGGGATGGAGTAATCTGAACCGCCAACTTACTCCCCACGCGAATCGCCTGCAACATATTCACGGCCTTAGCGATACCCTTGCCCGCAATATCATAAGCCGTACCGTGATCCACAGACGCCCGCACAATCGGCAAGCCCAGGGTCACATTGACAGCCTTGTCAAACGCCACCAGCTTTGCGGGCACATGGCCCTGATCGTGATACATCGCCACCACGCCGTCGTATAGTCCATTATAAACCTTCAAAAAAGTCGTATCCGCAGGCAGAGGCCCATCAACGCGCCAGCCTTTGCTCAGAGCCTTTTCAACTGCGGGACGGACGACCTCTGCATCCTCGCTACCAAACAAGCCATTTTCGCCCGCGTGTGGATTTAACCCGCATACTGCTATCCTGGGATCTAACTTCCCCATGCCGATAAGCACATCGCGGGTAAGCCGAACCGTATCGCAAATCAAATCAACCGTAAGCCTATCTGGAACCTCGTGCAACGCAATATGCCCCGTCACATGCGACACATTCATGCGATCAGATACCAGCATAAGATGTGCGCGCTCTGCGCCCGATTTCTCAGCCAACAACTCCGTATGACCCGCAAAGGGATAACCCGCCAGATTCATCGCCTCCTTATTCAAAGGCGCTGTCACAATCCCGTCAATGCGATCCGCCATCGCCAGATCAACCGCGCAAATCACCCACTCAGCCGCTACTCTACCCGCCTCACAACACACCTCACCCATTTCAATCTGATCCACATTCACATCCACCGGACACCAGACATCAACACACCCAAACTCAAACGCACCATCTTCGGGTCGTTCCACAACCCGCACATCCAATTGTACACCAGCCATAACCATATCGCGCTTCAATATTTCCGGATGCCCAATAACCAGCGGCTTGCACACGCGATAGCTTTCCTCACATTCCAGAGCCTTCAAAATCACTTCCGGTCCTATACCACACGGATCGCCCATCGTAATACCCATCAGCGGGCGTTTTTCTGAAACGTCTTTCTCTAACATAAAAATCCCAAAAAAAGTGACGGTCTCAAAACCGCCACAATCGTTACTTCTCCTTTCCCTGCCACCGCACCACCAGGACCGCAATGATATACACAACAATCATCCCAATCACTATTTCCATTACGCATCCTCTTTAATCAATCATCGTCGGCCGTATCATAAGCCTCATCCCTCGCGCGAGAGGCAAACACACTCGCGCTCAAACGCCGAATCGCCAGACGTAAATCGTCGAGCAAAGTATAAAACAAAGGCACGACCAGTAAAGTCAGAAATGTCGAGGCCAACAGCCCGCCCATCATCGTGCGCCCCAAAGGCGCATAAGACGTACCCATTGCATTGCTATCGCCCACAGCCATAGGCAACAAGCCAAAGACCGTTGTAAACGTCGTCATCAAAATGGGACGAAAGCGATTGCGCCCCGCTTCCATAATTGCATCAAAGCGATCCATGCCATCGGCACGCAAGCGATTGACCATATCCACCAGCACAATCGCGTTATTCACCACCACACCGATCAACACAATCACCCCCACAGACGCCATCCTATCCATAGGCGTGTCTGTCAAATACAGCGTCCAGTAAACACCCAAAAAAGAAAATGGAATTGAAAAAAGCACTGAAAACGGCAAAATAAATGACTCGAACAAAACGCCCATCAACAAAAACACACTCGTTACCGCCATCACAATTCCCAGTCGCTCAGAGGCTTCGTCCTCTTTAAGTCGCTTGAAACTCTCTCCTTTGTCCCATGAATACCCGCGGGGCAGCTCGAGGCCAGCCATCACTTTGTCAATATCCTCGGCCAGACCCTTAGTATCTCCCCGCGTCGTATAAGCCCTGACGCGCAACTTGACCTTGCCATCGTACCGCGCAATGCGCTCCATCCCCTGAGAGACCTGAAAGGAGGCGACTTCGCTCAAAGCCACTTCTGTACCATCGTCGGTCTCAAACGGAAAATTGCGCAACTGATTCAAATTTTGTCGGTCTGCCCTCTCCAGAAAAAGCCGCACCCGCACCTCGCCGTCATCGGACTTAAAACGGGGCAACGACACCCCTTGCAGACCATAAGAAATATAGCGCGCAACATCCCGTACAGAAATCCCAAGTCTTTTCGCCCGCTCCCGATCAATCACGATCCGCACCTCGTCATCAGCCAGTTCCAAATCCGTATCAACACCGACGAGAGATGGGATCTGCCGCAAGCGTCGCTCCACCTCATCGACGAGACTAACCAGAACCTCGGTATCATCGCCTATCAGATAAACCGTCACGCCCGGCTCGCCACCACCTCCCCCATCACCACGCCCCTCCACGGAATGCCGCACACCCACATATCTGGGCATGTTTTTGCTAATATCTTCCACGATTTCAGCCCGTTCCATAGGCCCAGCAACGGGTATCCCCAGGGCCTTGCGCGTATTTTTGTACGCCACGTACCACCACGGATCATCGCTCTTGGCCGGCATATATAAACTCAGATTACCGTAGCCAGGTCGGTAGTAAACACGCAGGGTTTCATAGCCGTATTTTTCGCGCCGCGCCTCCAGAAATTCCTCAACTTCCCCCACAATATCCTCGGTTTCTTCTGGCGAAAAGTGACGCGGCAACCTCAACCGCACATCCAAATCGTTAAACTTATCCCCGCGGTGGCGATCTGCGCGCTTCAGATTATCCATGGGATACATCGTTGTTGCCGCAAGTGCCAGCGCGATCAACACCGCGTCCCGGCGGTGTCGCAATGTCCAACTCAACATGCGCGCATAAATACCTCGCGCCTTCACAATGATTTTGGGGTTGGGACGCACCCGACCTTTGCCCAATCGCACAGATGCCAGGGGAATAAACAACAGCGCCACAAATAGCGACCCCACCAGAGCCACCCCAACCGGAACGCCCATGCGCGTCATGTAAAAAGTCATAAACATATTGCCGCTAAACAACATCATAGGCAAAAACACCACCACCGTCGTAAACGTCGCCATAGTAATGGCCTGCCCCACCTCACTCGCACCAAATATAGCGGCATCTTCAGGCGCCTCGCCATTGCCCCGCCGGCGATAAATATTCTCCAAAATCACAATGGCATTATCCACAACCAGCCCAATCCCAACCATAAGCCCCATCATAGTCACCACATTGAGCGACCAGCCGATAAAATACAACGCGGTCATCGCAATCATCACACACAGCGGAATAGCCAATGTAATAATGGCCGTCATCCGCACAGTACGCAAAAAGAACAACAACACCAGCGCGGCAAATAACCCGCCCCAAAGCCCAGTTTCCCGAAGATTGCGAATCGATTCCTTAACAAAAAATCCCTGATTGAACATCACCTGAAACGACACCTGCCCGGCCATGCGCGGATCTTCTTCGATAGCTTTCAATTTTGCCACAACCCGATCGGTCACATCCGCGACATTTGCACCCGATTCCTGTCTGATGCCAAAACTCATACCTCTTTTGCCATCAATGCGCTGCGTCCACGACTTTTCGGGCACCTCGAAAACCACCGAAGCCACATCGCCCAGGCGCACCTTGCCTGCCCGTGATTGAATCTGGATATTTTCAATTTCCTGCAACGTGACATACTGCGCCAGTGACCGCACATAAAATTTCTTTGTGCCTTCGCGCACATAGCCCCCAGCGAGTGAAAAATTGTCGCTCCTCAAGGTCGAAACAATCTCGCCAATGCGCACACCGCGCGCCCTCATGCGCTCTTGATCCACCTCCACCATCACTTCCTTGCGGTCCGCGCCAAATATATCCACGCGCCCAACCCCATCCACGCGCTCCAAGGGATATTGCACAAAGGTCTCGATGAACTGAAAGGGTTCCGCAATAGCCGGATCTACCGACACAGCCACATACATAACAGGCCACGAATCCTGATCGTATTTGTGAATACGCACCTCGTCTCGCGCCTCTTCTGGCAGCAAGGGCTTGAGGCGCTCGAGCCGGTCCGAAACCTGATTGTACGCAGCCACCATATCTGTATATTGGCGAAATTCCATATGCACGCGTGCGCCCCGAGAGCTATAGCTACGCATAGTCTTAATACCCTTTACGGTACGCAGCGTCTCTTCCAACGGCAGAGTAATCTGTTGCTCGGTCTCCTGCGGAGAGGCATTGCGAAACCCAACAGACACAGCCAAAAAGGGCGGCGTCAAACCATCGGGCATCATCTCGACAGGCATACGCACATACGCCACCGCCCCCAGCACCAGTAGTGCAACAAGGCACATGGTAACGGACACGGGTCGCAACACCGAAATACGCGGCAAAAGAGAAGATTTAGAA
Organism: Gemmatimonadota bacterium; assembly: GCA_026705765.1. Lineage (NCBI taxonomy): Bacteria > Pseudomonadati > Gemmatimonadota > Gemmatimonadota bacterium. The sequence goes on along the minus strand of JAPPAB010000054.1, from coordinate 71,694 downwards.
TTCATGGCAAATTCATTAGTTAGCATCAACAGAGTATCGCTCTTAATTATCGAAGATTTGCACAAATTTGGCAAACGGAGTTTGCGATGCCCTATCAGATGTCAGATCAAAATAGTTAAACTCTTCTCCACTAATTTAAGTTGCATTCTAATATAGGGTACATAAATTATAAGGGATCTAAAGACCATTGAGAAGACCATCTCCTCCGAAGAGAAATCGCCCCAATCTCCTCATTACCCCAGGAGCAGGCCATGACAGACCAGATTGCAGAATTGCGCGTATCCAACGACGCGATTGACGATTCGGAAGAGTTGCGGCGGCGCATCCGTGAAGAGGGATATCTCTTCTTTCGCAAATTGCAGAACCCGGACAAACTCCGGGATTTGCGGCGACAAATGCTCAACAAAATGACACCGTGGCTCGTCGAGGGAACCGATCCCATAGATGGCATAGCCGATATTTCCAAACAATGTACCGAAGGCGACCCCGAATACACCGACGTATATCACGAAGTGTACAAACTCGAAGCCTTTCACCACATTGCCCATGAACCAGAAGTACTCGACCTGCTCGAAAAAGTAATGGATGGCCCTGTCTTCCCGCATCCGCACAAAGTCGCTCGCCTGTGGTTTCCCAAATACACGGCACACACCACGCCGATTCACCAGGACTTTGTACACTTTCAGGGCAACTTCGACACCTACACCTGCTGGGCACCTGTAGGCGACTGCCCCATTGAACTCGGTGGCCTCGCCGTACTGCCCGGCTCTCACAAAATCAATGCCGTGATGAACCACCACTTCTCCCTCGGCGCGGGCAGCCTGTGCATCCACACCGACGAATTGGAAGGCCAATGGCACAGCACAGACTACGAAATCGGCGATACCCTCATCTTCCCCGCACTCACGGTACACCAGGCTCTACCGAACCTCACCGAAGACCGCCTTCGCGTCTCCCTCGACAACCGCTATCAAAAACTCGGTGACACCCTATCTGAACACATGCTCGAACCCCATCTGAACATCTTCAACAATCTCACCTGGGAAGACGTGTACAAAGACTGGGAAAACGACGACCTCAAATACTACTGGCAAAACCAGGACAATCGCATCATACCCCGCGACCTCAGCTATTCGGAGAAAGGATTTGCAGAAGCCCTCGAATTGGCTAAAGCCGGAGATGAACGCGCGTATATTGCTATGAATCGCGCCATACGACGCGATCCCAACTCACCTCAAGCCCAGGCTGCCAGAAAAGCTCTGGCACTTGCTTGATTCGACAGTATTTTCACACAACGTTTTTCAGGAGGACCGGTGATGAAACACATCCGCATTATAGTTGTTATGGCCCTCGCCGCAGGACTGATGTGGAACTGCGGTGGCGAGCGCGTCACGCAATCAGAGACCGGGACAGACGAACAGATTGGACGTCCCCTGAGCAAATTAGCAGTACACGAAGATGTCGTACAGGCTACTATAGGGGTCACTGTGCACCAGGATGGCGCACCAGTAAGCGGTGCAACCGTAGAATTTTCGCGCTCCATTGCCGGGCAGGCCCCAGACTATCAGTGGTCGGGCATGACCAATGACAATGGTCAGACATGGGTGGAAATCACATCGGGCAATGGTTATTATCAGGCGCGCGCCTCGCAGGATGGGGTCGAAATCGGTTCCTGGTCCAGCATACCCATCAACGCGGGCTACCAGGTCATGCTCGATTTGCCCATCGGTGGACAAGCACAGGTGACCGGTTCATCCATGCGTTCCCTTGTCGCGATTGGCGAGGGCGAAGCCGTGCAAATCCGTTCGTTGCTCTCGCACACCGTCGTGCCCGGGCTTGCTGAGGGATCGCGGTACGCTATTGAATTGGCCGTACAAGACTTCGGCATGATCCACGGTCACGCGGTTGAACTCGGCGAATCACTGGACACCGGGTGTGGACCGGAAGGCGGACGCATGGGCGCAGAGCAGATCATCGCCGACCCGCAGGTAGTCGGCGTCATCGGCACGAACTGCTCGGGTGCGGCTGTGGCGGCCTCACCAGTGATCAGCGAAGCGGGGCTGGTAATGATCTCGCCGTCCAATACCTCGCCAGCACTCACATCCGACCTCGCCGGCAACGCGAGTCCCAACTATCACCCCGGCTATTTCCGAACCTCTAACAACGACCTCTATGAAGCGAACGCAGTCGCCGATTTCGCCTATAATGAATTGGGTCTGCGGCGCTTAGTGGCCATAGACGATGGCGACCCGTACACCATGGGCCTCACCGTCGCATTCGGCAATGCGTTCCGCGCTCTCGGAGGCGAAGTCGCTGCCACCACCACGATTGCAAAAGGGCAAACGGACATGACATCCGTCCTCACAGAATTTGCAGCAGCCACACCAGACGGCATCTACTTCCCACTCTTTGACCTGGAAGGTGCGCCCTTCGCCGAGCAGGTGCGGGAACACGACAGTCTGAAAGACGCGACACTCATCACGAGTTCGGCCCTCCTCCTGACGGGGTTTCTCGCCCTGCCGCAATCGGAGGGCATCTACTTTGCCGGCCCGGAGCCAGTGATTGGTTCAAACGTCAATGCTGCCACTGGCAAGAGCGTAGATGAAGTACTCGCCGCATTTGCAGCCACGTACGGCGGATCTCCGGACACGCCATACTGGACACACGCTTACGATGCCACAACCCTGCTGCTCAACGCCGTCGAGATTGTTGCAGGTGAAGCTGGCGGGAAATTGTATGTAGATCGCGCCGGGCTGCGCAGGCAACTTCACGCGACATCCGGCTTTCAGGGTCTCCTGGGCACACTCAACTGCGACGAATTCGGAGACTGTGGCACCGGGCGCGTGAACATATACCACCACACGGATTTGAACATCACAGACCCCGCGCAATTGCCCATAGTCTATCGGTTCTCGCCGTAAAATCCTGAAGAAAGACCTATTTCAAAGTATCACACTTAAAAAGGGAGGAAATCACCTTGAAGCATATAACAGCAGTAATACTTTTGGGATTGACCAGCGTCTTTGCCGCAGGACTGATGTGGAACTGCGGCGGTGAGCGCGTAATGCAGTCAGAGACCGGGACAGACGAACAAATTGGACGTCCCCTGAGCAAATTAGCAGTAGCTCATCACGCGGCACAGGCTGTAGTAATGGTCACTGTGCATCGTGATGGCGCGCCAGCAAGCGGTGCAACCGTAGAATTTTCGCACTCTATTGCAGGACAGGCTCCAGACTATCAGTGGTCGGGCCTGACCAATGACAATGGTCAGGCATGGGTGGAAATCACATCGGGCAATGGTTATTACCAGGCACAAGCCTCGCAGGACGGGGTCGAGATTGGTTCCTGGTCCAGCATTCCTATTAACGCAGGCTACGAGGTCATGGATTTGCCCATCGGGGGACAAGCACAGGTGACCAGTTCATCTATGGATGCCTTAGTCACAATTGGTGAAGGCGAAGGCGTTCAAATCCGTTCGTTGCTCACACATAGCATTGAGGGGTGGCTCGGTGGGCCGCCGCGGAACGCCATTGAATTGGCCGTACAAGACTTCGGCATGATCCACGGTCACGCGGTTGAACTCGGCGAGCCAATAGACGGCGGATGTGGACCAGAAGGCGGACGCATGGGCGCAGAGCAGATCACCGCCGACCCACAGGTGTTGGGCGTCATCGGCACGTCCTGCTCCGGCGCAGCAGTGGCGGCCTCACCAGTGATCAGCGAGGCGGGGCTGGTAATGATCTCGCCGTCCAATACCTCGCCGGCACTCACATCCGACCTCGCTGGCAACGCGAGTTCCGACTACCACTCCGGCTATTATCGCGTTTCTGTCAACGATCTCTACCAGGCGAGAGCAGTCGCCGACTTCGCATATAATGAATTGGGCTTGCGGCGCATGGCGGCCCTCAACGATGGCGACTCGTACACCCGGGGCCTCACCACCGCGTTTGGCGATGCGTTCAGCGCCCTCGGCGGCGCAGTCACTACTACCGCCATGATCGCGAAAGGGCAGACGGACATGACATCCGTCCTCACGGAATTTGCAGCAGCCACACCAGACGGCATCTTCTTCCCGCTCTTCAATAGGGAAGGAATACCTTTTACCAGGCAGGTGCGGGAACACGACAGCCTGAAAGACGCGACACTCATCACGGGTGCGGCTCTCCTCGGTTCGGAGTTCCTCTCCATACCGCAGTCAGAGGGTGTTTACGCTGCGGGACCGGAGACAGACCTCGGCACAAATGTCAATGCTATAACCGGCAAGAGCGTAAGTGAAGTGCTCGCCGCGTATGAAGCTGCGTATGTCGAATTTCCAGGCACACCTTACTGGGCGCACGGTTACGATGCCACAACGCTACTGCTCAACGCCATCGAGATTGTTGCAGGCGAAGCTGGTGGAAAATTGTATGTAGATCGCGCCGCACTGCGCAGGGAACTCCACGCGACGTCAGGCTTTCAGGCTCTCATCGGCATGCTCAACTGCGACGAATTTGGAGACTGCGGCACCGGGCGCATAAACATCTACCACCACACAGATTTGAACATCACAGACCCCGCGCAATTGCCCGTGGTCTATCGGTTTACGCCGTAAATTTTTTTTAGAGGATTCCATGTTGAACCACATTCGCAGTATAGCTATCATAGCTCTTGCTGCAGGACTGATGTGGAACTGCGGCGGAGAGCGCTTGACGCAGTCAGAAATCGGAACAGAAGAACAGGTCGGACGCCCTCTGAGCAAATTGGCAGTGGCCCATCACAAAGCACAGGCTGTAGTCATGGTCACTTTGTATCGTGATGGCGCACCAGTAAGCGGTGCAACCGTAGAATTTTCGCGCTCCATTGCCGGACAGACGCCAGCCTATGAGTGGTCGGGAACAACCGATGAAAAAGGTCAAACACTGGTGGAAATCGCATCGGGCAATGGTTATTATCAAGCGCGTGCTTCGCAAGACGGAGTCGAGATCGGCTCCTGGTCCAGCATACCAATTAACGCAGGCTATAAGGTCATACTCTATTTACCCGTTGGTGGAAAGGCACAGGTGAAAGTTTCATACTCCCTGGAAGAGCCAACAAAACAGATCACAGCCAGAGATGTAGTAGATAAGAAAACCCTGAAAGCATTTGTAGAAGCCGCAAAAGAATACGCGAAAAGCTTCCCCTTTTCCGAGGACATCGCAGAAGAATTCAGACAAGAGGGCGGAAGGTGGAAACACGAAGCCATCTATCTCGCAGTTTTAAACAGCGAGGGCGTCATAGTGTATCACGCAGCCAATGCAGATCTCGAGGGACAAAACCTGATTAATTTTGAAGATCCCAATGGCGTCAAATACGTCCAGGAACTCATCGCTGCAGCCGCTGCAGGTGGCGGTTTTGTCGCGTATTATTTCGATAATCCGGCGGTAGATGAGAATGGAGATGGCGAACTGTTAGGCGATCCCATTGGCTCACCCAAGATAGGTTATGCCACCCCAATCACTGATCCTGAGACCGGCATGGAATTAACCCTGCTCTCAGGGTTTTATCCACAGGTAGCAGCAGACGGATGAGAAGGAATATGGAAAGACAATCTAAGACAAAAGGAGAACTTTCAGACGAGGCGGGCAACAGCCTCCAGATGGCACCCGAACTCATGCTTGAACTCGCGCACAAAGCCGCGGAGCTTTTGGTGACGCGAACTGAGACCTTGCCCGGAGAAAATGCCTGGGATGGAGAATTCAGGCAGGGACTGGAGAAACAACTCTTGAAGGATCCACCCGAAGCTGGACGGTCCCCAGAGGAAGTCATTGAGCAGGCCGCACGCGAGATCCTCCCAATTGCGATGCGACTGGACCACCCGCGTTGCTTCGCGTTTATCCCATCGTCACCCACCTGGCCCGGCGTGCTGGCCGATTTCATGGCCGCCGGATACAACGTCAATGCATGCACCTGGCTGGTCGGGAGCGGTCCGAGTCAACTCGAACTGGTCGTCATTGATTGGTTGCGGCAATGGCTCGGCTATCCAGAAAGCGCGGGTGGGCTTTTCACAAGCGGAGGCTCGGCGGCCAGCCTCGACGCCTTTGTCGCAGCGCGAGAAGCAGCGGGCCACCCCAAACGTGCGACCGTCTATATGAACGACCAGAGCCATAGCGCGCACATCCGCGCAGCCAGGATCATCGGCATTCGTCCAGAGTGCATACGCCTGATACCGAGCGACGACCTCTTCCGCCTGGACATGGAAGCACTCGCACAGGCTGTAGCCGATGACCGCGCAGCGGGATTCAACCCCATTGCAATATGCGCCAATGCCGGAACGAGCAGTACCGGGACTATCGATCCACTCGAAGCCATGGCAGACTACTGTGAGGCAGAAGGAATATGGCTACACGTTGACGCTGCATACGGCGGCTTCGCTATCGTGACCGAACAGGGCAAGGAACTCTTGCGCGGGATCGAGCGGGCAGATTCCATCGGGCTGGATGCGCACAAATGGTTCTTCCAACCTTATGAGGCTGGTTGCCTGCTGGTGAAGGACCTGAGTACGCTTGAAAACGCCTTCGGCGTTCATCACGATATTCTCCAGGACACAATATGGGGTGCGAACCACCCGAACTTCTCGGATCGCGGCCTGCAACTGAGCCGATCAGTACGCGCGCTTAAAGTCTGGATGTCCGTCCAGACCTTCGGAATGGCCGCATTTCGGCGGGCCATAGCAAAGGGAATGGAACTGGCCGTTCGGGCGGAAGAGTATGTACGGGAGAGCCAGATACTGGAGATGCTGACCCCCGCGTCTCTGGGGGTCGTAGGCTTCCGGATCATCCCCGCTGCTACCGCTATTGACGAGGAAGAACTCGCAGAGATCAACAAAACAATACTCGCCCGCATCTTTTGGGAAGACAAAGCCTTTATATCCTCGACGCTTCTGCATGGAAAATTTTCACTCCGGCTGTGCATCGCCAACCACAACACAACATGGGACGATGTGCGCGAGACCCTTGAGGCCGCCGAGCGATTCGGGCGAGAGGCGTTAGCCTACTAAAAAAAGCCGCGAGTTATGCTCGCGGCTTTTTTTTAATCCAAACTCAATCACCCACGCGCTGCAACCCCGGTCCCTCTTCGTAGTAATAACTCCCCGGAAAGAACGTTTCATTATCGGGCATCGACTCAACCAATCGCACCTCCGCCGCACAAACCTTATACTCGGCTGTTCCCGTCACTGCATCGCCCACATCATTCGTCAGCACATTGGCGCGCGCCTCGGCAAAATGCAACGGCATCCAGATACACCCCGGCCGCACTTGCCGCGACAAAATAGCCCGCAACTGCACACGCCCGCGCCGCGTCGCCACCTCCACCATATCCCCGTGATGAACACCCCGCTTCCGCGCATCGCTCGGGTGCAACTCCACAAAAGCCTCGGACTGTTTTGCATCGAGTCCAGACTCTCGGCGCGTCTGCGTTGCGGCATTGTAGTGATATAGCGTGCGTCCCGTAGAAAGAAAAAGACCGTAATCTTCATCTGGCAATTCTGCCGGCGGGATATAATGCACGGGCATAAACAACCCCTTGCCGCGCAAAATGCCATCTTCGTGTAAAAATTTTGTACCCGAATGATCCGCATCGGGACACGGCCACTGTAATCCCGCTATGCTCTCTTCTCCTGCTGTGCGATCTATCTTCTCCAACTTCTCGTGACTGATACCGGCAAATTGAGGAACGTCTTTAACCATCTCGGCATACACTTCTGCCGGATCTTTGTACGACCAATTCGCGCCCATCTTATTCGCCAGCATCACCAGAATCTCCCAATCTGGAAGCGCTTGCCCAGGAGGTTCAACCGCTTTGCGAACCCTCTGAATGCGGCGCTCTGAATTGGTAAACGTACCCTCCTTCTCGGCAAACACGGCTGCGGGCAAAATCACATCGGCAAAACGCGCCGTCTCGTTCATAAACGCATCCTGCATCACGATAAAATCGACATTATTCAAACCCTTTTCCAGCTCGAGAACATTTGGCTCGGATAATACAATATCTTCACCCATCACAAAAAAGCCGCGCATCTGTTCCCCCACCGTCTTCATCATCTCATTGAGATTCAGACCCGGCACCGGAGACAGTGGAACACCCCATGACTTTTCGTACTTTGCCCGCACCTCGGGATCATCCACGCGCTGATAACCCGGATAAAACATCGGCGTGGCACCTGCATCATTTGCACCCTGCACATTGTTCTGTCCGCGCAGGGGATTCATCCCCATCGACGGCTTGCCCAGATGCCCCGTCATCAAAACCAGATTGGCAAGCGCATACACATTATCCGTACCGTGTGCGTGTTCCGTAATACCCAGCGTATAGTATATACCCGCTTTTTCCGTCGTAGCATACTGCCGCGCAGTCCAGCGAATATCATCTGCCGAAATACCCGTTATCTCTTCCGCCTTTTCGGGTGTATAAGACGCAACGGCTTCCTTAACCTGCTCAAAATTTTCCGTCTGATTCTCGATAAACTCGCGGTCAATCAAATCCTCTGCCACAATGACATGAGCCATGGCATTGAGCAACCACACATCTGTACCGGGATTGAGTTGCAAATACTTTTCCGCAATAGACGTCATCCATATCGCCCGGGGATCGGCGACAACGAGGGTCGCGCCTTTGCGAATCGCGCGCTTCATTTCCATAGCAATAATCGGATGTGCCTCGCTCGTATTGCTGCCAATCACAAACAAAAAATCAACATCGCGTATCTCGCCAATTGAATTCGTCATAGCACCCGCACCAAATGTTTCGACCAGACCGGCCACAGTTGGCGCGTGTCACGTAGCCGCGCACTGATGGACGTGATTTGCCCGAAACAGTGCGCGCGCTATCTTCTGAACGAGAAAATTTTCCTCCATCGTACACCGCGACGAACTCACAAAACCCAGGGCATCTACACCGTGTCGCTCCGCAACGCCCAACAACCCATCCGCTGCTTTTTGGAGTGCATCGTCCCATGTAGTTGGACGCAGTACACCATCCTCACCCCGCACAAGTGGCTGCGTCAACCGGTCTTTGTGGTGGACAAAATCATAGGCAAAACGTCCCTTGACACACAAATTGCCGTCATTGGTCGTCGTGCCTGGCGGTGGACTCGTCACCTTTACAATCTGTCCCTGACCATCTCGTCCTTCTGAATCCACATTGAGATCGAGCTGACAACCCACCCCACAAAAATTGCAGGTTGACCGCACCTTCACCAGTTCGCGCTCGGGTTTTTGCCCGCGCATAAGTGGCAATTTTTCATTCATTGCGCCGGTTGGACACACATCGATACATCCACCGCACAACTCGCACGTCGTATCCAGCAGAGATTTTTCATCCACCGTAGAAATCGTCGTATGCGACCCTCTACCCGCAAGGGTAATAGCCGAAACACCTTCTATTTCCTCGCAATAGCGCACGCATCGCGCACACGCAATACAGGTATCGGGATTAAAATCGACATAGGGATTGCGATCCTCTCGATCTCCCCGCATCGGCTCCATCCAGCCCCAATCCATCGGCGCATCGAACTCGGCAGCCATATCCAGTAATAAATCTGGGGAACCCACTTCCGATACTTCGCGCTCGTGTGGATGATCGGTCATATACAAAGCCATCAGGGTTTGGCGGTGCCGATCAATGCGCTCATTCTCAGTCGTCACCTCCATACCATCTTGTGCGATGCGCGCACAGGCCGGCGTCATCAAACGCTCACCGGCAACTTCCACAAGACAAGAGCGACACGCACCCGCGGGTTCTAAACGCGGATCGTGACACAGGGTCGGAATTTCCAACCCATGACGAGATGCAATATCCAGCAGGGTTTCCCCTTCGGCAAAGCATATCGTCTGTCCGTTCAATATCAATTTACTCATCAAACTCCTCGGGGAAGAATTTTTGGGCACTCGTCAGGGGGAGAGCAGCAATTTGCCCAAGACCACATATCGAACCCTCACGCATCTGCCACGCCACATCTGCTGCGTGTTGCAAGTGAGGTTTGTGGCCCTGTTCTCGATTGCAAATGCGATTTTCCAGTGCCTCGTGTAAATACCGCGTGCCAATGCGACAGGGGGCGCATTGCCCGCAGCTTTCATCGTGAAAAAATCTCAACTGCTGACTAACTGACCATTTCATATCCACCGTGTCGTTCAACACAACAACACCGGCCGAGCCGAGCAGCGAACCCAACCCATCCATTGTCTTAAAATCCAATGGCTGATCTCTGTATTTAGCCGGCAAAAAACCCGAACTCGCCCCTCCGGGGCTAAACGCTTTCGGAGTCCCAACATATCCGCCGGCCTCTTCGACCAACTCATCTAAAGTCACACCCAATGGCAACTCATAAACACCGGGGCATTTGACATGCCCGCTAATACAATACACTTTTGACCCTGCCTCTGTGCGCCCCAAATTGCGAAACCAATCGCCGCCGTTAGAAATAATCGAAGGCACGCACGCAATCGTTTCCACATTGTGAATAAGTGTGGGTTTTCCCCACAGGCCGTATTCTGTGGGATAGGGTGGGCGCAAACGCGGCATCCCGCGCTTGCCCTCCAAAGCCTCTAAAAGCGCCGTCTCCTCGCCGCAAATATACGCCCCCTGCCCCGAGTGCATGTGAAAACGGATATCGGGAAATATATTATGCGATTCAAACTTCGCAACAGCTTTTGCCATCACAGCCTTTGGAAAAGCGAACTCGCCCCGCAAGTACAAATAGACATCTCTCGCCCCGATTGTATAAGCCGCAATCGCCAATCCCTCAACAACCAGATCGGGACGACGCATCAAAATTTCGCGGTCCTTAAATGTACCAGGCTCACTCTCGTCGCCATTTAAGACCACATAACGCGTGGTCTCTTTTTCTGAGCACACGGCATTCCACTTAAAAGACGCAGAAAAACCCGCGCCACCGCGGCCCTGCAGCCCCGACATCTCTATTTCTTCGATAATTTCTTCGGGACGCATCTTCGCGGCCTTAGCAAACGCTTTGCCCGACCAATCGGCCTGACCCAACAAATTAATCGCCATAGTATCTGGATCATCCACCTCTGGTCCCACATGTCCCAACCAGCTTTTGCCACTGGACACTATCTCTGGCAGGAGCCGCGTCCAATCGCCATCTGCCCGCACCACATCCTCGACCGATACAGCGGGCAACACATCGCGGTCTCGCAACACCGCAGGCGGACGATCACAAGCTGCCAGACATGAACACCCCATCGCTGGCAGACCCGCATCTTCCATCGCCTGCAGCACCTGATCTGCACCCGCCATGCGACACGACAAACCCGTGCATACCCGCACTTTTTTATCCACATCAGTCAACAAATCAAAAAAACTACCCACGCCATAGACATGAGCTTCGGGAACGCTGGTTTGTTGCGACACCTCCCGCGACACACCTGGATTTAACCCGCCTTCAATCTGAAGCAAATCGGGCACATCGGCCTGTTTTTTATTCACATCAAACCTCGCTTTTATTGCCGTGCAAACACCTGAACGCCCCACACCATGCCCCTATCTTTTGCCACAGCTACCCCCACATGTGTCCAGTGTCTCGCCAATATATTTGAACGATGGCCCGCACTTAACATCCAACCTGCCTGCATCGTTTCGACAAAATATCCGTTTGCCACATTTTCGCTCACCTGGAAAAATGGCAAGCGTCGGGTGGTTACATGCCACGTCACATCCAATCCCGATAAAGAAAAGTGGGATACCTCACCCAAAGCCAACATTTCCTCGAGGCGGATGCGCGCCACATGCATCAAATTGGGATGTGGAAGTACAGCCTGACATCCAATCCGCCTTCGCGCCGCATTAATTTGATCAATCAAAAATCGTTCAGCCCCCTCATCGCCCGGATAAGGGGCTATTGTCAAAACTTCATCTTCTAACTTCTCGGGATTGCCAACAACCACAGCCTGATGAGAAACCGTAAAGGTGCGTGCTTTGGGCAGGACAACCTGAACCTGTACGCGACAGTGTCCCACCTCCCCAAACCGAAACCGCGCCTGAAACCGCCGCCCCCGCCTTCGCACAGCCCCTTTGATCACATTGCCATCGGGCGCGAGAAAGGCCGAGATAGATATATCTTCCACCTCGCTATGTAACTGCCCTGTAACCGTCAGTTCTTCACCTACACCAACCGAATCTGGAAGCGGATTGACCACCGCGAGATCTGTTCGCAACGGACCGGGATAACTGTATGCGGCCGGCATTCGCACTTCTTTTCGACCATCGGGCCACGAGGTGATTTTTTGTCCAAATCGATTACTCTCGATCTCTCGTCCATCGGGCAAAATCTCCACTTGATACCCGGTTCCGCTGCGATGCAAAATTCGCCCATCGGAAAATGTTTCCCGAGTTGAACCATCCACCCCTTTCACAATCCTATACCCATCGGGCTGAATGGCAGGCTCATTTCCCCCTTTTTGGCGGGTTACCGTAGTGCCATCGGGTATTACCTCTGCCGAAATCCCCGTCGCCCTTTCCGAAGTGCGTTCCTCCATCGCGCGGCCAGCTACACCATTGCGAACCATCGACTCATCTTTCAAGCGAGATACTTGCTGTTCATAGCCAGATACAACCCGTCCATCGGGAAACCGGATTTCTTTCGCGCCCCCGGGAAATGTCACCTCCACCCGCCCATCGGGATACTGCCAACGCTGTCGTCCATTGGGAAAAGTTGTCCACACACGCCCATCCTCAAAGCGACGCCGGCGCAATCCACTACCCGGAAAAGATGCACTCCTGGGCGTTAGCAAAATCCCCAGCAACACGCGCCAATAACCCGTGTCTGGAAGCTGTAACCCTCCAGGGCGTACATAATCCAACTGCTTTATGGTGCGTGTATGGATGGCGTGTGCATCTTCCAGAGCCTCCAAACTGTCAACCACATCTCCCGCAAACCCCCTTAGACGGCCGTATTCATCGGGGTGCAAATGAACGTATAAGTAATGAAAAGCCCATACTGCCTTTGCAGTATCAGCCATCTCGTAAACTTTTCCGCGCCCAAGTAACAACGCGACCAGCACGCCGCGCTCTGTCCACCCAGACACCAGGGCACCAGAGGGAATTTTGAAAATCCGATTCTCATGAACCAATCGGACATTGCGCAAAACGCGAACCGTATCCAATCGCACGTCATAAACGCGAACTGGCACTTTAATCTCATCACTGGGCAAAACTTCTGGATAATCCGACAGGGGAATCGTCACACTCTTGATTATCTCTTTGCCAGAAGAGTCAACCAAACCGCGAACCAGATATACACTATCGAGAAGTGCCTCTTCCGTCATGCCGCCGGCACCTTCGAGATAACTGTTCGCCGATTTATCGGGCTGATATACATAAGTCCCCGGCTTTGCAACCGCACCCGAAACCGTCACCTGTTCGCTCTGCTGACATCCCGCAAAAATCGGGACCAGAATTAGCGTGTGAATAATCAAATGGCTTTTAGACAAAATCGCACCTATAATTGATCCACCAGCCTTTGGGTAGCCTCGGTGGGATCGGGTTGACAACACACGGCTGAAATCACCGCAATACCCAGCGCCCCTGCGCGCATCACTTCGCCAGCATTTTCTATTCCAATACCCCCAATAGCAATAACAGGAACATTGACCCCACTGACCATCTCGCGCAAGCCCTCCAGACCTTTCACCAGGCCCGCATCGGCTTTTGAACCCGTTGCATAAATCGGCCCAAAACCGATGTAATCCGCACCTTCGGCAATACACTGCCTCGCCTGTGAAAGCGTCTTTGCCGTCCCGCCAATCACCGCATCTTCCCCAAGCAGATCGCGCGCTTTTTCAATGGGAAAATCATCTTGACCCAAATGCACTCCATCGGCCTCTGCAGCAATCGCCACATCAACCCGATCATTCACAATCAAAGGCACATCGCCACACGCATTCTTCACGGCAATAGCCGTCTCAATCAACGCGCGCGTCGAACCTTCTTTTTGTCGAAACTGAATGGTATCCGCTCCCCCGGCAACAGCCATTTGTGCCAGCGCTACGTGTGAAAAGCGATCTTGCAAAACAACATCGGTTATGACGTGAAGTCTGCCAATTTTTTTCATATTAGAAGGGGCGGGTTTCAAACCCGCCCGTACTCAGCGTTCAGTACAGTCTAAAAAATAAAAATGATTTGTAGGACCACTACCTTTGCCAATATCCAGACCATGCCGGATAGCTTCTGTAACATAATTTTTTGCTCTATCTATCGCGTCGCACAACCCGTATCCCAACGCAAAATTAGCCGCTATCGCCGATGCCAGTGTACAACCCGTCCCATGTGTATTTCCGGTATCAATGCGTTCACGCTCAAAAATCGTTTCACACGCCCCATCCCACAACACATCCACCGCAGCACCCTCCAAATGCCCCCCCTTTACCAGCACGGCACACGCACCCAAATCGGCAATTTTACGCGCTGCAAAACCGGCATCCTCTCGCGTTTTTATTTTTTTATCAGTCAACAATTCCGCTTCATGGCAATTCGGCGTCGCCAATGTAGCCAGCGGCAACAAACGGTCCGTAACGCATTGTATGGCATCATCCTTGAGCAACGGAAACCCACTCGTCGAAATCATCACCGGATCGACCACGAGCGGTTGCCCATTGCGAGTTGCCAACTCATCGGCCACAACCTCTACAATCGCACGCAAAGACAACATCCCCGTCTTCACCGCAGCAATCTCAAAATCGTCAAACACGGCACTTATCTGAGCGCGGACAATCTCTTCGGACAAATCACAAGCCGCACGCACCTCTCGCGTATTTTGAGCCGTAACCGATGTAATCGCAGACAGACCAAACACGCCATGGGCGTGAAATGTCTTCAAATCCGCCTGAATGCCTGCGCCACCACCGGAATCCGAACCTGCAATTGTCAGCGCTTGTTTCATTCCCATGCCTTCAAAAATTCGCATACCGCCCTGGCCGGATCTCTCGCTGCCAAAATACCCGACATCACCGCAACGCCCGCACATCCCGTCGTGCGACATTTGGCCGCACGAGAAGGTGTAATTCCACCCAGCGCGTAAACGGGTAAGCGAGAATACATCACCGCATTTGCCAACCCCGCCAACCCAGCTACCACACCATCATACCCGGGTTTGGACCCCGGTGTAAAAATGGGGCTATAAGTCACAAAATCTGCCCCATCAGCGCAATCTAATTCTGCATGGGTATGCGTGGAATAGCCGATTAAAAATGACGGCCCGACCCGATCTCGGACCGCCCTCGGCAATGCACTACCTGGCAAATGCACACCTTGCGCGCCGATCTTCACGGCAATATCTGCTACTGAATTAATCAACAACATCGCATCATAACGCGCTGTCAACGACAACACCCGCTCAGCCAGAGCCTCTAATGCATCTCTATCCAGTGCTTTTTCCCGCAACTGCACCAGCCGCACCCCGGCATCCAGCGCACGCGCGAGCACATCCAGCATTGGTCGATCACCGCACGTTGCCCGGTCAGCAATCAGATAGAGGGGTGGCAATAAATTCAAATTTCCACCCGTCCTTCCATCGCTGTCGAAGCCGTCGCGTACAGCTTTCTGGGAATCCGCCCGGCTTCAAAAGCCAACCGCCCGGCTTCAACGCCCTTCTTCATTGCCATCGCCATCTTCACCGGATGCCGAGCACCTGCCACTGCTGTATTCAACAACACGCCATCGCAACCCAATTCCATCGCCAAAGCAGCGTCCGATGCGGTCCCCACCCCCGCATCGACAATCACCGGCACATTGACCGAATTCAGAATAATCTGAATATTGTACGGATTGCGAATCCCCATTCCCGAACCAATGGGCGCACCCAAAGGCATCACTGCGGCACACCCCAAATCTTCCAACTTCTTACAGGTAATCGGATCATCATTGCAATAGGGCAACACAGTAAACCCGTCATTCACCAGAGTCTCGGTAGCCTGGAGCAACCCCACCACATCCGGAAACAAAGTGCGCTCATCGCCAATCACCTCTAACTTAATCAGATCGGTTTTCAGCGCTTCTCGGGCCAATCGCGCAGTAAGCACCGCGTCTTGAGCTGTAAAACACCCGGCTGTATTTGGCAAAATAGTGTATCGCGATCGATCGATCAAATTGAGAACACCCTCGCCAGATTCGTCATTCACATTGAGCCGCCGAATGCCCACCGTTACAATCTCTGCGCCACTGGCTTCAACGGACTTCAGCATCACCTGCATATTGGGATAACGCGCAGTGCCTATCAACAGCCGTGAACGATATGTTACGCCTGCTATTTTAAAATCGCCAGTCATAATATCCTCACAGTTATTCCCACTATCCCCCCTGAACCGCATGAATAATATCCACCCTGTCGCCATTGCACAACCGCGTATCTGCCCACATCGCCCGCGCGATAACCTCCGCATTTACAGCCACGGCAATACCCTTTTGTTCGGCGTTAAAATTCATCTCAATCAGCAAATCAAGCAGCGTTGACGCCTCATCCACTGATTGCTCTTGGCCATTTACTGTAAGTTGCATCGGTTTATCCAAATCGGTCAATTCCAAAAGGCCTGATAAGTGCCAGGGTACGCCGCTCCAAAATCAATTCGGCAATAGATAGCGCAGTCAACGGTGCCAGCAAAATACCTTTCCGATAATGACCAGTTGCCATAATTAAACCCTCAATAGGCGTCTTGCCCAAAATAGGTGCGTCATCCCGGCTACCTGGACGCAATCCCGCCGCAGACTCGACCAGAGGCAAATCGTAAACCCCCGGCACCACCTCCCACGCGGCGCGCAACAGCTCAAACATCCCTCCCGCGGTCACATCTTCATCAAATCCCATCTCTTCTGACGTAGCCCCCAAAACGAGATGCCCATTGTCCTTGGGCACGAGATACGCCACCGTAGAAGTCGCCACCCGCGAATACCAGACCATTGTATTGAGCGCGAAGTCCTCCGTCATAGATAGGCGCATAATCTGCCCGCGCACGGGTCGCACCGGAGGCCTGGCACAATCGGGCAAACCCGGTATCAGACGCGACCAGCATCCCGAAGCCAACACCACGGTATCGCCCTCAAAAATTTCTTCGCCAACCCGCACCCCGCGCACCCGCGTCCCATCTATCAAAAGCGCATCTACTCCCATCTCTTCAAAAACCTCGCCACCTGCAGCCACAAGTCCCTTCTTCAACGCCGCCACCAGACGCCGATTATCCACTTGATGATCGCCCGGACACCACACAGCAGCGCTCACCTGAGCCGACAAATGAGGCTCTCGTTCCCGGGCCTCATCACCCGAGAGATAGGTAACAGACAACGCCAGATCGCGCTGATAGCGATACCGAAATTTTAAGTACTCCAGATCGTCTTGCGTAATGCCCACCAGCAGCACCCCATCGCGGCGATAGCCCACACAACACCCGGTGTCAGCCTCCAATTCACCGACAAATTCGGGATAAACCGCCAGCCCCTTCAAACCGAGATGCAACAGGTCTTCCTCTTCGAATTGCACCTCTGACAGCGGCGACAACATACCCGCCGAAGCCCAGCTCGCGGAATATCCAACGCGATCCCGATCAAACAGAGCCACCGCACACCCCGCACGCGCCAACCGCCAGCCAATCGCCAGCCCAATCACTCCACCCCCCACAATGAGCACGCGCTTTTGCATCATCGCCACCTCAACCTAAAAAAACCACCCTCCGCGCAGAGTCGAAAGGTGGTTTCACCATCCGTTTAACAAACTCCCTACGCCGGCACGATCCGGATCAGGTACAAAGGGTATAATCTCAGCTCGCAGCAGCAAGCACCCCTGTCTTCTTTCAGTTTTGCAAAGATACCATTTTCACATCCCCAGGTCAAGACGTTCTCCATAACACTTGACAGACGCCAATATATTCCTTACGTTTTCAAAACAACGCTGACCGTACAGGGGTGCCGAAAGGCTGAGAACACACCCTACGAACCTGATCTGGGTAATGCCAGCGAAGGGAACACGGCGCATTATGGAGATACAAACCGCCGATGCCTTCGCACACATCGTCGGTTATTTTTTTTTAAGGAGAAGGCAATGAGCAACCAGAATGGCAACAACGCTACAAAAGTCTATCTCGAAGGCAAACACGGAATTCGCGTTCCTGCCCGCAAAATATCTCTGACAAATGGTGAAGATCCCGTTTACGTCTATGACACCAGCGGACCACAAGGTGGGGATGTGCGAAATGGTCTGCCCCCTTTGCGCGAACCGTGGATACGGGCGCGGGGCGATGTCGAGGATGTCACACCAACCTATGCCCCGCAGCCAGAGGCACCAGAAATCCCGGAAAATCTTCGCCGCAAAACCGTTCTTCGCGGCACAGGCAACGTCACGCAGATGCACTATGCCAAACGCGGTGAAATCACGCCCGAAATGGAATTCATCGCCATCAGGGAAAATGTCGATCCCGAATTTGTGCGCTCAGAAGTTGCGCGAGGCCGCGCCATCATCCCGGCAAATATCAACCACCCCGAAAGCGAACCCATGATCATTGGGCGCAATTTCCTCGTCAAAGTCAATTCCAATATTGGCAACTCGGTGGTCACTTCCTCTATAGAAGAAGAAGTCGAAAAGATGCAGTGGTCCACCCAATGGGGTGCCGACACGGTGATGGACCTATCTACGGGCAAAGACATCCACGAAACCCGCGAGTGGATCATCCGCAACTCTCCCGTACCCATCGGAACAGTGCCGATTTATCAGGCTCTGGAAAAAGTGGGCGGCGTTGCCGAAGACCTCACCTTTGACATCTTTATGGACACCCTCATCGAACAGGCCGAACAAGGCGTCGATTACTTCACCGTGCATGCCGGCGTACTGCTCCGCTATGTGCCCCTCACCGCCAAACGGGTCACAGGCATCGTATCTCGCGGCGGCTCCATCATGGCCAAATGGTGTCTCGCCCATCACCAGGAAAGTTTTCTCTACACCCGTTTCCGCGACATATGCGAAGTAATGAAACAATACGATATTTCATTCTCTCTCGGCGACGGGTTGCGCCCAGGATCCATTGCCGATGCCAATGATGAAGCGCAGTTTGCCGAATTGCAAACCCAGGGTGAACTCACCAAAATCGCCTGGGAATACGATGTTCAAGTCATGAACGAAGGCCCCGGGCACATCCCGATGCACCTCATCAAAGAAAATGTCGATAAACAAATGGAGTGGTGTCACGAAGCCCCCTTCTATACCCTGGGGCCTCTCACCACAGATATTGCGCCGGGCTATGATCACATCACCTCCGCCATTGGCGCGGCAATGATCGGATGGTATGGCACGGCTATGCTCTGCTACGTCACCCCAAAAGAACACCTCGGCTTGCCGAACAAGCAAGATGTAAAAGACGGCCTGATCGCGTACAAAATAGCCGCTCACGCCGCCGACCTCGCCAAAGGACACAAAGGCGCGCAAGACTGGGACGACGCCCTGTCAAAAGCGCGCTTTGAGTTCCGGTGGGAAGATCAATTCAATCTCTCGCTCGATCCCGATACAGCCCGCTCTTATCACGACGAAACACTACCTGCCCAGGGCGCCAAAATCGCACACTTCTGCAGCATGTGCGGCCCCAATTTCTGCAGCATGAAAATCACGCAAGACGTGCGCGCCTATGCCGAAGAAAAAGGCATAGAATCAGCCGAAGCCCTCGAAATCGGCATGGCTGAAAAAGCGCGAGAGTTCAAAGAAAAAGGATCTGAGATTTATCAGACCGCGGATTGATGCAGAAAGATAAAACCGAAAATAAAAACAGGTATTGCTCTATTTTTGAGCAATACCTGTTTTTAAAAGGGATGGAGACTCAGCGGCGATCTTCTACAATAGGCGGAGGTCCGCCGAGGCCTGAGCTAAGCGGCTGTGTCACCTTCGCAGGTATTGTCGTATTCAGTATTTCGACATAAGCATCGTAGAAATTCTGAATATTTTCGACATAGTGTACGGGTTGACCGCCACGACAAAAACCGTATCGCGCCCGCTCGTAGTAGGCCGGTTGGGACAGCAAGCGCATCGCCTTTTCCACATTGCCGAACCAGCGGTTGGGATCCCATCTCATTTCTCGCGCCAGACGGCGGGCGTCGAGCACATGGCCGTATCCCGCATTATAAGAAGCCAGCGCAAAGCGAATCCGCTCTTCCATAGGCAAATTGTGATCAAACCGGTTGATAAGCTGACGCATATACTTGACCCCTGCGTGAATGCTCTCCTGGGGGTCGTGAAGATCGGTAAATCCCAACTGCTCTCCCGTGCTCGGCATCACCTGCATCAGCCCCTGCGCACCGACCCAACTGACAGCCCCTGGATCAAATCTAGATTCCTGGTACATCTGTGCGGTAATCAACCGCCAGTCCTGCCCGTATTGAGAGGCGTATTTTTTTGTCAGATCATCATAAGGCGACAACTGCCCGCTCAAACCGACCCGCATTGAATCTTTGGCTCTGGCAACAGCGCGCGTGCTCTTAAAATACCTCTTTTTCATCATATTAAAAAACAAGCCGCCTTTTTCTTGTTTTATGTATTCGTTCAATGCCGTCAGCAACTCTGAATTATCCTTGCGAACCGCCCAACCCAGTGCTGCGGGCTTTATACTCAAAGCAGCTTTGAGGCGGCGGCCATACGCGCGTTCTATATCGAGCAAATGGGAATCGCACATCGTGAGATCATAAATACCCTCTTCAACTCCAGCCAAAATATCTTCGGTTTCTACATCGTCGGGCACTATTGCAATCTCGAGACCTTTGACGGAATCCCGCAATGCCATCAGCGTCGTATAAAACGAAGAACTGGCGCGCACATGTATCGTCCGTCCAGCCAGATCCTGGAGGCTGGCAATCGAATCGTCATCCGCGTGCACCACCACCAGTTCACTCACCTCATTATAGGGTAGCGTAAATGCCGCCTGCTCTTGCCGTTCCTCAGTAATAGTCATCGCCGACGCCACGACGTCGCCCTTGCCTCCATTCAAATACGGCAACAGCTCGGCGTGACTATTCGGAATAACAATTTCGAGACGCAGATCGTGCCGCGAGGCAAATCGCTTTATAAGCTCGTATTCGAACCCTATCTGCTGCCCCCGGTAAATAAAATAAGTCATCGCATTATTGCGCGTAATCATCCGCAACCGGCGGCGTTCTTTAAGGCCAGGTAGATCATCGGTAAATGTCTGCTGGCGCTGGCGCGTAAATTGATGCGCCAGCAAATACTCATCCACCACGACCTTGAGCTTTGTATCATTGGGGCGCATCATCAGGGCGAGTGGACGCGCTTCGGCCACAACGAGTGGCGCAACGAGATTATCGTGATAATTGGCGATGGCATGCCATAAATGCGCGTCGCATAAAGTCGCTTTGTATTCGCCCTGAGCAATGCCTTTGACCAGATCTTCGGTACCGAGCGTATCTGACACAGTGTGGATGCGTAAAGAAGGCACTTCCTTTTGAACATCGATCAAGGTCTGATAATACGAACTGGACTGCCGCACGCTAATCTCCATACCGGCGAGATCAGCTACTGTCTCGGGCAGACTATCTGCCCGCGCTGTAATCAAATATTCATCGACGTATAAATACGGAACTGAAAACGCGGCTATCTTTTCTCGATCCGGTGTAATCGTCAAGCTGGAGGCGATAATATCGCCCTCGCCCTCGAGAAGTTTTTCCAACATCTGGACATAATTATCGGCCTTTACAAGCTCCAACTTCAGCTTGAGTGCATCCGCCAGACTATGGGCGATATCGTAATCCAGGGTCACCGGCTCCGCCTGTCGGGGCATATAAGTAATCGGTTCTTCACTGACGATAACTCGCAATACGCCCCGATCCTGCAATTGCGGAAGATCGCCGGTGTATTTGGGTGGCACGGGTTGTTTTTCGCTGCACTGTACAAAAGCACATAAGAACATCAGTGCTGGGGGGATCATACGATGCAACATACGATGTGTCTCCTTTCAATATAGAGCCTCATCGCCGGGCCGATGGAGCTAAATACTTTGCGGTATTTTCTTCTAAAAGAAGAAGGGATTGCGATAATGACCGCACCCCTTTTTTATGAACGAAATATAGATGATAGTTTGGGGCGATTTATACTTCCCGTCTCCCCGGCGGGTCGGATACAAAGCTTTCGATAGCCGCGTCAACGGATTCCAGCGTGCGAAAATGTGACGACAATTTTCCGACCATCATCAAACTCTCCATCCGATTTGCAATGCCAGCCAACCTGAGATCACCTCCGGCATTTCTCAACATCTCCAGGCTGACCGCCAATACTCCCAACATCGTACTGCCAAACCATTTCACTCTGGAAAAATCGACCACGACATTTGTAATGCCATCGGCCATGACCTCTTCGACATAGTGCTGAAAAGGAACGACTGTAGGACCACTCATCAGGGTACCCGATACACTCAGAACCGCGACCTGGTCGCGAATGTCAACTTTGACTCTCATCGATTTGGCGAACAACTCTTCAAAAATTGGACGTTGCTCAGTCCACAATTTACAAAAATCTCTACACATCCTGATCGGCAAAACTTTCCACAGCCCGATCTACTGTATCCAGAGTCGTAAAAATATTTGCCAACTGCGTAACCATCAAAATACTTTCAATCTTTCTGGTAACGCCCGTCAATCTCAAATCGCCGCCTTCACCCCGCAACGTCGTCAAACTCGCCGTTAGCACACCCAGCATGGCACTGCCAAACCATCTCACCCTGGAAAAATCAACCACTACCTTTTTTACACCCTCACTTGCAAGTTTTTTAATATGATCTTGAAAAGGGGCAACCTCGGGGCCGCTCATCAATTCACCCGACAGGGTCAAGATAGCGACATCGCCGCGGATCTTTTCCGAAATTTTCATACAAACCTCCAGGACCAGAACTCACCGAACATCGCGCAGGGCACTGAAAATACGGCTGAACGAAAAAAAAATCAAGCTTATCAGGTGATATTATGCAGCGACTCTATATCTTGTGATTTATTTGAAATGAGATATACAAGATATGGTGGCAAAATAAAGTTTTTTCAATAAATTGCGTGACATCCGTTATCGGTTATCAATTGTTTTTTTCGCCTCAATCACCATTTTCAAGGCAGCATCTGCTATCGCATTGCGAATCGCATCGCGGTCTCCATCAAACTGAAAGACCTCACAAACCACACCTTCTGCACCGGCAACTGCGATATACGCCGTACCGATAGGCTTGGGCGACCGCCCGCGAATGGGACCGGCGATCCCGGTCTCGGCCAGGCCCAAATCTGCACCACTCACATTTCGCACGCCTTTGGCCATTGCGCACGCGGCTTCCACACTCACAGCCCCATAAGTATCCATTACCTTTTCATCTATCTTCAGCATCTCGCATTTAGACAACGCGCTATACGCAATAACCCCGCGCTCATAATAAGCCGAACTGCCCGGAACCGAAACAATGCGAGCGCTGATCAGTCCCCCTGTCGTGGTTTCTGCAACTGCAATATTCCAGCCCCATTCTCGAAGCAATATTCCGAGTTTTTCTTCCAATTGTTCAGACATGTTTCACCGCTGATCAATAACCACCGGAGAACCCGATCTTGAAGACGCATAAGCTGCGCAAAAGATCTCAACAGACTTTCGCCCCTCTTCTCCCGACACAACAGGATCCGTGCCTTTGGTGATAGCAGAAACCATATCCTCTGCAATATCGGCAGGCGCATCGGGCACTTCAAAACGGCTCAAATCTACCAATTCCTCATCCTTTGTCATCACTTCTACACCGCCGCGCTGATCCCACCGTACAGTACCTTCCGTGCCGCTGATCTCCACTTGTGTCCCCAAATTTGGATAACTCGATGTCGTGGTCGTAATCAGCCCCCACGCGCCGCTTTGAAATGTCAGCTGTGCAATCGTAATATCTTCCGTTTCAATATCGTGTGTCATGGTTGCACTGCGCCCATAAACTTCCTTTACCGGACCGAGCAACCAGCTGATGAGATCGACAAAATGCACACCCTGATTGGCTATCGAGCCACCCTCTGTCTCTTTGCGGCTACGCCACCCCACGGGAAAGCCGCCATTGTAATAGCTCTGCTCGCGCCACCACTTCATCTTCACATCACCCAAAAAAATCTGTCCAATGATCCCCTGATCAATGGCGGCCTTCAATTGCTGATTTGCCTTAGAATAGCGATTCCCAAAATCCACTGCCAGAACCTTTCCCGCATCTTTTGCCGCCTGAATCGCCGCATCGCACTTTTCTACGAGAATATCCATCGGCTTGGTGACAAACGCATGTTTGCCTGCTTCTATCGCTTCAATAGCGTAATCGCAATGCGTGCCACTGGACGTATAGATACCGATCGCATCGATATCATCGCGCGCAAACATCGCCTTGTAATCCGTCGTCCAGTCGCATCCATACATTTCGGCCTGCTCCACGGCCTTGTCTTCCTGTAAATCACACACGCAAACCAGCGCACTGTCCTCTGCTGCTACCACCTGTTTTGCTGCTCCGCGGCCACGCCCCAATCCCATAATACCGAATCTAACGCTCGACATTTGAATCTCCCTCTGAAAGCACTGCCAGATTTTCCCGCAACTTCGACAGTGTATCCCGATACTCGCGCTCGCGCTCGCGCTCTTTTGCCACGACCTCTGCGGGGGCATTGTTCAAAAAACCCGCATTGCTCAACTTCTTCTCCAACCCGCCCAGCGCCTTTTCCAATCCCCCAATCTCCTTTTCCAATCTCTGGCGTTCTACAGTGAGATCAATCACACCGGCCAGAGGCACAAAAATTTCCACATCGCCAACCACAGCACTCGCAGACGCTGCCGGGCGTTCCAAAGCCGCGCCGAGGGTCAAATTTTCAATGCGTCCCAACGCCTTCATATAGCCCTGAACAGAAGTTAAAATCGCGCGCGCCTCCTCTGAACCCGTCTTACACACCACATCCACGCGCTTGCCCGGCGGAATACGCATTGTACCTCGAATATGGCGCACAGCACCCACCACATCCCGCATCAAAGCCATTTCTCGCTCCGCCGCTTTATCAAATTGCGTCTTGTCGCATTTGGGCCAGGGCGCGGCAATAAGTGCTTCGCCTTCGCGTGGAAATGTTTGCCACAACGCCTCAGAAATAAAAGGCGCAACGGGATGCAACAGGCGCAGCGTGCCTTCAAACACGACACACAAAATCGACTGCGCGGTTTGACGGGCGCTTTGATCATCGCCATACAGGCGCACTTTCGCCATCTCCACATACCAATCGCAATACGCACTCCACACAAAATCGTACAGCGCGCGCGCCGCTTCGTCAAAGCGATACGCCTCCAAAGCCTCTGTAACCTGCAACACCGTGCGATTGTACAAACTCAAAATCCACCGATCAGAAAGGTCCGTGACCCGCTCGGGGACCGTCCTCAACGCCACATCGCGTATGTCGCGATCGTCCAGATTCATTTGTACAAACCGCGCGGCATTCCAGATCTTGTTGCAAAAATTGCGGCACATTTCTGCAATAGGCGAATCTTGTAACTTATTATCCTTCACATCGGCATCAAACCGAATATCCTGCGAACTGCCGCATTGATACAAAAGCGACAGGCGCGTGGCATCTGCGCCATAGCGGTCAATCAATTCGCGCGGATCAACCCCCGTACCCAATGACTTGCTCATGCGCTTGCCATCGCGCGTTTGCACCGTGGGATGAACCAGCACCGTCCGAAACGGAATCTCGCCCACAAATTCGACAGCCGTCATAATCATCCGAATCACCCACAGATATAAAATATCCCGTCCCGTAATCATCAAATCCGTCGGATGAAACAGCTTCAAATCCTCCGTATCTTCGGGCCATCCCAGCGTTGCAAAAGGCCACAGCGCCGAGGAAAACCACGTATCGAGCACATCGGGATCTTGCATCAACTGCTGGCTGCCACACGCTGTACACACTTCGGGAGGTTCTGCATTCACAATCACCTCACTGCAATTTTCACACGTCCACACCGGAATGCGGTGTCCCCACCACAGTTGCCTCGAAATACACCAGTCGCGGATATTCTCCAACCATTCAATCGAATATTCCCGAAACCGATCCGGCACATAATCGATCTTTTTTTCGCGCATAAGAGGCAAAATCAAATCGGCCAAATCGCGCATCGCCACAAACCACTGCTCCATAGGCATCGGTTCAATCACCGTGCCACAGCGGTCGTGATGGGGTACCGCGTGGGTATAATCCTCAATTTTCTCCATCAACCCCAGCTCGTCGAGTGCCTCGACCACTGCCTTACGACACGCATACCGGTCCTGCCCGACATAAGCACCCGCAGCTTCTGTCATCTCGCCATTCAGACCAATAACCGCGATTTCGGGCAAATCGTGACGCTGCCCTATCTCGTAATCATTGGGATCGTGTCCCGGCGTCACCTTCACTGCACCGCTCCCCATTTCCGGATCGGCATAATCATCTGCCACAATGGGAATAGAGCGATCCATAAGCGGCAGCATCACCATTTTACCCACGGCATCGCGCCATCGCGCATCAGATGGATGTACCGCCACCCCGGTATCGCCCAGCATGGTTTCCGGACGCGTTGTCGCCACAACCACATCGGGCGCGTCATCTATCCCTTTGTACCGAATATGCCACAGGTGGCTATCGACCTCTCTTTCTTCCACCTCGAGATCGGAAATCACAGTGCCGCACTGCGGGCACCAATTCACCATGCGTTTGCCCCGATAAATCCAGCCCTTCTCGTAAAAACGCACAAACGTCTCCAACACCGCCCGCACGTACTCCTCATCCATTGTAAATCGCTCGCGCGACCAGTCATAACTACAGCCCAACTCGCGCAATTGTCGCAAAATTGTGCTGCCGTATTTTTCCCGCCAGGCCCATATCCGTTTTAATAAGTCTCTGCGCCCAATTTCTCGGCGCGTCTTTTTTTCGTTCTCCCATATCTCTTGCTCCACCTTCATCTGCGTGCCAATACCCGCGTGATCTGTACCGGGCAAACACAGCGTGCGAAATCCCCGCATTCGTTTGTATCGAATCACCGCGTCGTGAATCGCGTGCTGTAGCGCGTGACCCATGTGCAACTCCCCCGTCACATTGGGCGGTGGAATCGTCACCGTATAGGCGGGACCTGTCGCGCGAAACTCCGGGCGAAAATATCCCTTCCTGTGCCAAAAATCATACCACGTCTTTTCAATATCTTTTGGATCGTATGCACGCTCCAAAGCTCTATTCTTCATCGTCTCCATTACTCCTTCTCTCCTAAACCGAATAACTTCGCCACCCCTCATAGATCGTCCGCACAGATACTTTAATCACCGCTGTTGTGGGCACGGCCAATAACATGCCAACTGCGCCAAACAACTCGCTGCCAACGAACACCGCAAAAATGACGAGCAGAGGATGCAAATTAACACTGCGCCCAACCACCATAGGAGCGACAAAAACATTATCTACGAGCTGAACGATCGCAAACACTATAATCACTGGAATAACCACACCAAAACTCAGCGCAGAATATTGCAATACAGCGGCAACAACACCGGCTATAATCCCAATCGCAGGTCCCATATAGGGAATTACATTGGCCAAACCAGCGAGAAGACCAATCACCAAAAAATGTTCCAGACCGATGATATAAAGTCCGGTACTTGACAGAAGCGAAACAATTATTACAGATAACACCATACCGCGCATATAGCTCCCCAATTGCCTGTCAATGCGATGCAACAGATTTAATATCAGTTCGAGATATCGATTTGGCACCTGCTCGATAATCGCACGCTTGATCGTTCTGCCCTCTGCTAAAAAAAAGAATAAAGCAAAAGGCACAATGATGAACAAGGCAAGTCCCGATAGCAATTGCCCGACCAATCCGGGAGTTTCCTTAAGCAAAATTGTCACGACGTTTTGCAGGTACTGATTCGCGGCCTGTATCCAATCGCGGCCCTTGAGCATTGGCAAAATTTCTTCCTCCCAATCGCGGCCCTTAAGCATTGGCAAAATTTCTTCGAGATAGATCTGAGCTGATTTCAGCCATGGCAGGAATGAAGTTTCATAAACTGACTTGAGTGCTATCAAAGAACTGGGCTTGTATTTGCCAAACGCATATTTTGTCGCCGAGATTAAAATTTTAGATGTGCCAAATTGAACCGAAGCCATTGTATCCGAAACCGATGACACATCCTCCATATTCCCCCTAAGCGTCAACACAATAGAATCTTCCCGACTGCCAGACGAACCGTACAACCTCAAAGACGCCTGGCGCAGTTCATCCGCTTGTGGAGAAAATACCACGCGCAGTGTATCTCTCCCACCGACCACTTTTGGGTTGTCCTGTGGGACAGCAGATTCCGCGTCTCCCCCACCGGGTGCCAATTCCAGGGGCAAGCCATCGACCTTAAAATCTTCGAGCTCGCTCTCAAACCGATCAATCTTCACCACATCATCGCCCATATTTTCTACCACACAGTACCATGTGCCCTGCTCACCAATAATGCTCTTGACCATATCCTCCGTACCGCGCACAATCATAGGCGCGACCACAATAAGCGGAATGACCACAATTGCAAAAACAGCCAGCAAGACGACAACCACGGCGATAAGACGATTTAAGCGGTACGATTCGAGAAAATCAACCACGGGCATGAGAAAATACGACAGCACAAACGCAATAAAAAAAGGGACCAGCGTACTTCGAATAGTATATAACAGCCAGACCGCCACAACGATGAGGCCCAAAAAAATCACAATACGCAAAATCTGAGCCGTGCCCAGACCGCCAGATGAGGGTTCATTCATGACGCGTCTTCTCCGTCTTCTTTTTGTTTTGTCGCCAGCTCATCTCGGGCAACCTGCAAACTGTGATTGGTTTGTCGCAATCGCTCCGCGACAATCCGCGAAAGTTGAATGGCAATTTTTGCCCCCAAATGCGGTCGTTGTCCCGCCAACTGGTGCAGTGCATCTCGCGGGAAAAGTGCCAGTCTGGTATCTTTTGTCGCCACGGCTGCTGCTGTTCTCGGCACATCTTCCAAAAGTGCTATTTCACCAAAAAAGGAACCGGATTCAGATTGGGCAAGTAGCATGTTCTCACCGTCTTCACCATCCTTCTGAATCACCTCTACACACCCTCTTAACACTACGTAAACGCCGTCTCCTGGGGCACCCTGTTTAAAAATAATATCGCCTGTTGAATACTTGCGAATCTCTATAAGTTGCACCACCGCCTGCAACTCTCGGCGATTCAGTTCCCGAAACAGTGGAATAGCGCGCAATTCGGGAAATAGCGGCTTTTCGCGCTCCAACCATCGCTGTAGAAATCGATTCATCACAAATCCTGTATCCCTGCGCGATAGGGCATTGCGGGTTCTGCTGCCCTTAAGCGTTCAAAAAAATCCAGTGCCTTTGGGCGATAGCGCGATTCGATGTGTTGATCAAAAAAAGCGCGCAATATTCGCGTCACCTCTGCGCGGTTTACACCCCGCAAGAGGGAAAGATCAATGCGATCGGGACGTCCCACCTGTAGATGTGCCATAAAATTTATCGTCTCGAACTGCACGCGCATGCCCTCCCCTGCGTGATTGCCACACAGTGTACCGCCCAGACCGGGGCTAAATCCCAGACGGTGCCCCTGGAGCCGAGCACCGCATTTAACACACCCGCTCATATGGGGGCGATATCCCACCGCACCCGCAGCGCGAATCTGGAAATACCACACCGGTACATCCAGCGCTATTTCAGCGATACTCCCCACCCATTGCATCGCTTCAAGTGCAATACTAAACAAAAGTGGGTTGCGATCTTCATCCTCTGTCACATAATCCAGAAATTCGCATATCGCGCTTCCAGCTGCCATCCGACCATAGTGTTGTTTTACCGATTCAAAAGCGTGTGCAATATCGCCTTCGCTCAATATTTGCAACTCTCGATTATCTTGCCGATAAAAAACATAATGCCCCCATGTCATGGGTTCAAGACTTGCGCCAAATTTGCTTTTGGGGCGTCGCGCTCCTTTGGCTACCAGACGCAACTTGCCGTAATCGCGAGAAAACAGCACCACAACCTTGCTGCTTTCACTCATGCGAAAACCGCGCAACACCAACCCATCTGTATGGCAAATCACGGCGACTCCAATACTGTTGGGGGATTGGGATAGACCATATAAATCGATTCATTGGGATACACCATGCCATAGCGCTCTCGAGCAATGCGCTCAATTTCATCCAAATTGTTTTCCAGCAA
The DNA here is from genome assembly GCA_026705765.1 of Gemmatimonadota bacterium. Lineage (NCBI taxonomy): Bacteria > Pseudomonadati > Gemmatimonadota > Gemmatimonadota bacterium. Next base: position 41,442 of record JAPPAB010000054.1, on the reverse strand, counting down.
TTTCGCCTCGCGTTCCAGCATCGCATTCTGCTGGCGAATAGTTTCAATTTCCCGTTCTAATGCGGCAATTTGCTGCTTGCGCATTATGAGTTGAAAAATCCCACTATCTCCTGCAAAAAACAAATAAAGCGAAAGCACCACGGGCGCAAATATCAAAAATCTATTCAGGCGTCGCCTTGCACTTCCCGGTATCATCGGGCTGTTTTCCGGCAACACCGTACTTTGTCCCCGATAAAATGAGCGCATAACACAATCTCCAACGTCAGTTGTCGGTTGTCCTACTTCCGATTTAACACCACCATATCATCCCGATGGATAACTACCGCCCCATTGTTGATCCCGAGAATTTCTGCAACTTCTGGCGTTTTTTTCCCGCGAATACGTCGCACATCATCGGCGTCAAATCGGGTTAAACCGCGCGCGATCTCAACGCGTTGTTCTGATTCAACGCCAATGAGCTCACCAACTTCAAAATCGCCAATAACGCGAATAATACCCGAAGGCAACAAACTTTTGCCTCCATCGCTCAAAGCTACTACTGCACCATCATCTACAACCACACCCCCTCGCTTTCGGGAATGCGCCAACCACAAATCTCTACTGTTCAAACTGCGATTATCCGCTACAAATAACGTACCACAATCTGCCCCATCCAAAATTTCGCGCAAACCGCTTGTACATCCATTTGCAATCACTGCCATCTGCCCACCTTGCATCACGGCCTCCGCCGCCCTGAGCTTTGTGCGCATTCCCCCGCGTCCCAGCGCACTCCCCGAAGACCCCACAGTTGCGTAGAGTTCTTCGGGCATCCCGTACACAGACCGAACCAGTTGCGCGTTTGGGTCTTTTGCGGGATCACTTAAAAACAACCCATCGACATCGGTCAGCAACATCAGCAGGTCCGCATCCACCAGATGCGACACCATTGCGGACAGGCGGTCATTTTCGCCCACAGACAATTGCAATTCTTCCACCGCCACACTGTCGTTCTCATTGACAACCGGCACAACACCATACCGAAATAATTGATCTAATGTATTGCGTGCATTCACATACCGCGTGCGATTGTCCAGATCATCTGATGTCAACAGCACCTGCCCCACCAGAACGCCGTGTGCCTCAAATGCCCGTTTGTACGCATCCATCACCAATCCCTGCCCCACCGCGGCCGTAGCTTGCAAATCGGCCAAACGTCTCGGCCGCTCCGCCACCCCCAATCGCCCCATACCGGCGCCAACGGCTCCGGATGTCACAATTGCCACCTGTAAACCGCGATCTCTCAAATCCGCCACATCGGCGGCCAGGCGGTCGATCACCGCGAGATTCAGTGTGTTGCCATGTGCCGTCACCACCCGCGTGCCCAATTTTACCACCATCCGACGCACATTGGCAAACAAAGCTCTGCGATTTATCCGTCTATTCAGCCCATTCATGTCAAATCAATTTCGATTTTGGGACGCACTGGCACCCCGCGTTCTGCGAGATAGGTTTTGACTTCCGCAATACTGTATTGACTGTAGTGAAAAATCGACGCCGCCAATGCCGCACTCGCCTTGCCTTCGGACAACACTTCGTACATATCCTCTGGCCCGCCAGCGCCACCAGATGCTACAATCGGTACATCCACGCGCTCGGCAACCATGCTGTTCAACTCAATATCGTATCCATCTTTTGTACCGTCTGCATCAATGCTGTTCAAAACCAGTTCCCCCGCACCCCGGTCCACCAGTTCCTCAGCCCATTCGAGGGCATCTCGCCCAGTATATGTGCGCCCGCCATTGATAACCACTTCCCACTGCACATCCTCTATTTGATCGAGATTCGGCTGTCGAATTGCGTCAATTGACCCCACAATTGCCTGCGATCCAAAACTTTCAGCCCCCCGCGTAATAATTTCAGGCGTGTGTATGGCAGCCGAATTGATCGATGCTTTTTCCGCGCCCCCTTCGATAATTGTGCGAATGTCCTGATACGTGCGAACGCCTCCGCCAACCGTAAAGGGAATAAACACCTCTTCGGACACGCGCCGCACGAGTTTGCCGACAATATCGCGCTTCTCCGCCGACGCCGTAATATCGTAAAAAACCAGTTCATCGGCACCTTCTGCATCATAGCGTTTCGCGAGTTCAATAGGGTCGCCGGCATCCTTATCGGCTGAAAATTTGACCCCGCGCACATTGCGACCGTTTTTCACATCCAAACACGGAATAATTCGCCTGGCCAGCATCCTATACCTTCTCCGCAAAATTCTTTAAAATTTTTAAGCCAGCATCCTGACTTTTCTCAGGGTGAAACTGCACGCCAAAAGCCCGACCACTTCCGGCAATTGACGCATAATCAATCCCATAATCCGTCACCCCCACCACATCTTCATCGCGCTCAGACGCCACAAAAAAAGAATGAACAAAATAAAAATAAGACCTATCGGGCACGCCATCTAAAAGTGCTGTCTCGCGCTGAATTCGCACCTCATTCCACCCAATTTGCGGAACGCGCTGCCCTTCGGGAAAACGCTTCACTTTCCCCGGCAAAATGCCCAATCCCCTGTGCTGCCCCATTTCTTCACTCTCGGCAAACATCAATTGCAACCCCAGACAAATACCCAAAAAAGGTCGGCCTTCTGAAATAGCTCTTACAATGGGCGCAATCAATCCCGCTGTTTTCAGATTGTTCATCGCATCGCCAAATGCTCCAACACCGGGAAGCACAACGCGCTCGGCGGCATCAATATCCTCAGGTCTATCGACAATCACAGCCCCTGCCCCAACGTGTTCAAACGCCTTTTGAACACTTCGCAAATTCCCCATCCCATAATCCACAACCGCAATCATATCATTCCCCCAAAGCACTCGATCGCTCTGTAGCAGCCAAAACAGCATCCATCAAAGCCGCGCGCAAACCGCCCTGTTCCAGCGCGTGCAAACCCGCAATAGTCGTTCCGCCCGCCGACGTCACCTGATCTTTCAAAATTGCCGGATGTTCGCCGCTCTCGGCAACCATACGCGCAGCCCCAAGCACAGTCTGAGTCGCCAGAGTCAACGCCATATCTTTTGACAAACCAGACCGCACCCCGCCATCTGCCAGCGCATCAATTACCGCGTACACATATGCAGGCCCACTGCCCGCGAGTCCAGTCACCGCATCCATCTGTGATTCTGAAACAACGACCGCTGCACCAACCGCGCTGAACAGAGACAGTGCCAGACTCAGATGATCCTCACCCACATGTGCGCCAGCACACACTCCCGAACCTGCAGCACCGACCTGCGCCAGCACATTGGGCATCACGCGAATAACGGGCAGCGCACCCAATTCCGCTTCCAATGCCGCAATACGCACACCCGCCATAAAGGAAATAATCACCTGATCACCGTGCAACAAATCCCGAAAGCCCACAACGGTCTGCTTCCAGAACTGGGGCTTCACGCCCAACACCACAATATCCTGATGGCCCACCACTTCGCGCGCATCTGCCGCAACCTGGACACCCAACTCGCGCCTTCTCTGATCCAATACCTCAGCAACCAGATCCACCGCCGTGATATTTTCAGGCGCGATCTCTCCCGACCGAATCCAACCGGCCATCAGCGCGCCCCCCATATTGCCTGCACCAATAACAGCGATTTTTTTATTTTTCATAGCAATTAGCAGTTAAAGGACCTTCTTTAAACATACGTCAACCAGCCGCGCTCATCTTCCGCACGACCTTCCACAACGGCAAAAAAGGCATCCTGTAGTTTCTTCGTGATTTCGCCCCGAGAACCACAGCCAATACTGATATGATCAATAGCCGTGATCGGCGTGATCTCTGCCGCACTACCCGTAAAAAATACCTCATCAGCAATGTACAGGGACTCTCTTGGAATCGGCCGCGTCGTCACCGTATGTCCCAAATCTCGGGCAAGTGTAATAACCGAATGTCGCGTAATACCGGGTAAAATAGACGACTCGGTAGAAGGCGTGTAAATCTGTCCATTCTTCGCCATAAAAATATTCTCGCCGCTGCCTTCGCTCACATAACCCTGTGTATCCAGGGCAATACCCTCGGCATATCCATCGGCCATCGCCTCCATCTTGATGAGTTGTGCGTTCATGTAATTTGCCGCCACCTTGGCCAGCGAAGGCATGGTATTGGGCGCCAGGCGATTCCACGACGCAAACCGAACCGACACGCCTTTCTCCAGAGCCTCTGGGCCCAGGTACTTGCCCCATTCCCACACCGCGACCACCACCTCAACCGGGCATGGCATTGGATTGACCGCCAATTCGCCAAAACCCCGAAAAACCACGGGCCTGACATAACACGCCTGCAAGTTATTAATGCGAATCGTCTCCAAAATGGCCGTTTCCAGTTCATCTTGTGTATAGGGAATTTCCATGCGATAAATTTTGGCCGAATCGTAAAGCCTTTTCACATGATCTCTCAGCCTGAAACAGGCCGGCCCCCTTTCGGTATGATAACACCGTATCCCCTCAAAAACACTCGAACCGTAATGCACCACATGGGACAGCACGTGAATTTGGGCATCGTCCCAACCCACAAAATTCCCATTAAACCAGATCTTGTCTGACTTTGGAATGGGCATAAGAAATCCCTTTCTAAAAAACTATCGCACAGCCAATGCGCGGCAAATCCGTTCAAATCCATCGATCGATATGGTTTCGGGACGCGCGCGACCATCGATATTCGCTTCCATCAAAATCTCATCATCTACCACACCAGATAATGCATTGCGCACCATCTTCCTCCGCTGCTGAAATGCGGCGCGCACCACGCCAAACAAACGCCTTTCATCTGCAATATCATAAGCAGAATTTGCTTCAAAATCCAGCATCAACACAGAAGAATGCACTTTGGGGCGCGGATAAAAATGCGCAGGAGACAGATCAAACAACCGTTTTGCAACACACCGCACCTGTGTAACAACCGACAACACGCCATATATTTTACTACCCGGCTGTGCGATCATGCGTTGTCCCACCTCGCGCTGCACCGTAATCACAGCGCGTTTCCAAGCCCTTCGAGCATCCGTAATTTGCCTGATGAGCGCGCCCGTAATATGATAGGGCAAATTGCCCACCAGAATCGCTTTTTCTCGTTTTTCATTTTCAACAAGCGCGGGCAAATTGACCTGCCGCACATCATCTGATACAATTTTTAACCGCGAACCAAATCGATCGGAAAGCAGATCACACAACGCCTCATCAATCTCAATAGCGACCACCTGTTCTGCCCGCCCAACCAAAAGGCCCGTCAACGCGCCTCGCCCGGGACCAATTTCTACGACCAGATCCTCTTTCTCAATCTGTGCAGCCTCTACGATTCGCTCGATAGATGCGCCATCTGTGAGAAAATGCTGGCCCAGCCGCGTCTTCGTTTTCACGATATCAACCCAAACAAAGTCTGAGCATTTTGCGTCGTCTGCCGACACACATCTCCAGTCTCCCCCCATCCAGCATCGGCCAGGCACTCGGCCACATAGCGCACATAAGCCGGCTCATTGCGCTTGCCGCGCTTTGGCGCTGGTGCCAGAAACGGACAATCTGTTTCCAAAAGCAACCGCTCAGCGGGCACATCCAATGCGACCTTCAGCGCACCCGAATTTTTGAAAGTAACAATACCACCAAAACCCAGATAAAAATTGAGATCAACCGCACGACGAGCTTCTGCGACATCCCCGCCAAAACAATGCATCACACCACCCACCTCCGATCCACCTCCCTCCTCCAACACATCTAACACCCGCGTCTCGGCACCCCGACTGTGAATAATCAGCGGCAGGCCCATCTCTCTCGCCAGGCGAATATGCGCCCGAAACGCCCGTTCCTGAACCTCGCGCGGCGCGTAATCGCGATAAAAATCCAGCCCCGTCTCGCCAACTGCAACAACCCTGTGATGCTTCAAAAGCGCAGGCAACTTTTTCAAAGCCGCTTCATCCGCCTTTGCAGAATCCGACGGATGAAACCCCGCCGAAGCATATACATCATCCCTTACCTCAGCAAGGGCAATAGCCGCGCGACTCGTATCCAAATTTGTCCCCACATTCACAATCTGCCCCACCCCCGCGGCACGCGCCCGGGCGAGCAAATCGTCCAGATCCTTTCTGAACTGTGGAAACATCAAATGCGCGTGTGAATCGACAAGCATGTAGAAATCCTAAAAACCGAAACCGTCGGCTATATTCAGGTTAATGCGGCATAATCATACACAGGTGTTTCAATAGTGCGAACGGGTTTACATCGTTCCCAAACCGCCTGTTGCAAACATTCGACAGTCTCTGGAGAAAAGAACCTTTCCCCCGTCTCAACATTAACCCGAGCAGGAACATCTTCAATAATAACAAACCGCCCATTGACTTCAATGCTATATGTAACACTCATCTCAACCAATGTTTCACGCTCCACTCCATGATCAGACATTCTGTTTTCTCCATGCCTGCCGGGTCAGTTGAAACCGCCGTGCGGGTTCGTTCTCGAACTTGGAACTGTTATAGATAAACCCATCCATCTCCTGAAACCCATTCTTCTCCAGAACACGAGCAGACGCCGGATTGCGCTTCAGGCAAGCCGAATGGACGATCTCCATGTCGAGTTCACAGAACGCGTAGTGTAGCGCGAGAGCAACAGCTCTGGTTGTGATTCCCCTGCCCCAGTGCGATGATGCGATTGCGTAATCACACCGGACGCTGCGTTTTTCGTAATCAACTGCTCCGAGTCCCACCACGCCAATCATATCGCCATCTGCAACAATAGCGAAAGAGAAACCCTCTCGATTTCTGTGTGCTCTAATGCTTCTTCTGACGAATATTTCCCCACCATTTTCCGGATATGGTTGAGGTATGTTAGTCGTAAGAGCAACGCGTTCATCAGAGGCATAGCGCTGTACGGCTGCTGCATCGCTGTACCGCAAGGGGCGAATTTTAACCTCTATGTGCTTCCCGCGTTTCATGTCTTGTATCTTTGTGTCTTCGTGTCTTTGTGTGAGGTTATATTACATCTCACCACCCTCAATTAACCTCAGCCCCATCACTAATCTCATTATCCGGCGTCACGAGTGTGAGGCCCTGATCATCGGAAGCCGCCAGCAGCATACCCTGGGATTCGACACCGCGAATAGTCGCTGGCTCCAGATTGGCAACCACAACAATCTGCTGCCCCACGAGTGCCTCCGGCTCGTAAAACTCGGCAATCCCGGCGACGATCTGGCGTTGCTCATCGCCCAAACTGATCTGCAACTGCAACAGGCGATCTGCCCCCTTCACGCGCTCGGCTGCGTCAATTTTTGCCACGCGCAACTTGAGCTTCTGAAATTCTAAAAAAGAAATCAAATCTTCTTCTGTTTTTTCCTCTGCCACATTGACCTCCTCAATACGCGGAAACACCGGATCGCCAGGCGCAACCTTCAAATTGGCATCCAGCCCCCCCCATGTTTTTAAATCATCCAAATGAACATCTTCTGGCGATCCCTTTGCACCGAGTTGTCGCCAAATCTCACACGCCTTTGAGGGAATCACCGGAAACAGCAACACGGCCAATTGCCGCATCGTTTCCAGCAGCGCGTAAATCGTCACCTCAAGCTCATCCCTCTTGCTCGCATCCTTCACCAAATGCCACGGCGCCTGCACCTCGACAAACCGATTGGCCTCCCGCACCAACCGCCAAACCGCATCCAGCACCGCATTGGGATTCATCGCATCAATCGCTTTGCCCACCGCATCGAGCGTCTCCTGCGTCTGCGCTTTCAAAGCATCAAGCGCCGCGTGATTGCCATCAACAGCAGGCACAACCCCATCCAAATATCGCGCAGCCATCACCACCGAGCGATTCAGCAAATTGCCCAACTCATTGGCTAACTCGGTATTATAGCGCTGAACAAAAGCCTCCTCGCTAAAATCGCTATCTTGCCCCAGCGTCATATCGCGCACCAGAAAATACCGAAACGCATCCACCCCGTATTTATCAGACAGATCCAGAGGTCGAATCGCATTGCCCAGCGACTTCCCCATCTTTGTCTCATCCACGAGCCAAAAACCATGCCCCATAATCGTTTTGGGCAATGGCACACCTATCGCCTTGAGCATCGTGGGCCAATACACGCAATGCGTGGTCAAAATATCCTTGCCAATCAAATGACAAGACGCCTGCCACCAGTGCTCAAAACGCGCATCATCGGCGATATAACCCGGTGCCGTGATATAATTGATCAGCGCATCGAACCACACATAACAGACATAATCTTCATCAAAAGGAAGCGGAATCCCCCATTCCAAACGCTCTTTAGGGCGAGAAATACACAGATCGCCCAGCGGCTGGCGCAAAAATCCGAGGATCTCGTTGCGCCGCTTTTCCGGCCGAATAAAATTGGGATGTGTCTCAATATACTCAATGAGCCAGTCCTGATATTTACTCATTCTAAAAAAGTAATTCTTCTCCGAAATTTTCACCGTAGGCCGACCGCAATCCGGACAATTCCCATCAACCAGATCCTTCTCCGTCCAGAACCGCTCGTCCGGAATACAATACCAGCCCTCGTAATTATCGGAATAAATCTCGCCCGCATCGTAAATGCGTTGCAAAATCTCGGAGACAACGCGCTTGTGCCGCGCTTCGGTAGTGCGAATAAAATCATCGTTAGAAATATTTAAAACCTCCCACAACGCCTGAAATCGCACCACCATTTCATCTGCGTGTGCCTGCGGCGACAAATCGCGTTTTTTCGCCGCCTCATCCACTTTCTGCCCGTGCTCATCCGTACCCGTCAAAAACAACACATCATCGCCAGCCAGGCGGTGAAAACGCGACAGCACATCGGCCATAATCGTCGTGTACGCATGCCCGATATGGGGTTCATCATTGACGTAATAAATCGGTGTTGTAATATAAAATGTACTCATTTTTCTACACCCACTCAAAAGGACCTGATCTGTCGCCAGAGCGAAATCAAGCCCAGATTCATATTTACATTGCGTTGATTCATCTCTCGCAGAGACTCAATCTTTTTTACAATTGCGACGAGCTGGTCCAAATAAAAAACCTCTGCCAATCGCCCGACATTGTCCTCCTGCGCGACATTGGCAATATGGTCACCCCGACCACATTGCAGCAACAGCGCGTCCCTGAGCCAGATCTCTGCACCTGCCAAAATATCCAACGCCTCTTGTCGGTCGAGTTTTGCCAGTGCTTCAAACGTGCGCTCCTCCTGCTCCCATAACAAGGCTTCCAAAAACCTGAAAGATCGATCTTGCCTGTCTGTGACATGGCCATCGGTCATATCCAATGCCCTGCGAAAATCGCCACCACACGTGCGTGCAATAAAATCTGCCGTTGTTTCATCAACGCCCTTTGCCACCAACCCGGCACTGATGTCATGCGGCGAAAGCGCGGGAAATTTTACAAACTGACACCGCGACACAATAGTGGGCAACAACGCATCGCCATGGGAAGCAATCAAAATCATCAGCGACCGGACAGGCGGTTCCTCCAAAGTTTTCAACATAGCGTTGGCCGCCTCTGCGCGCATTTGATCCGCGTGCAAAATAAGAGTCGTGCGCCATCCCCCTGCAAAAGCACTGTGCGTAAACTGCCGCTGCATCTCCCGAACGCGATTAATAGCAATCGCTGCATTATCGTCTGGCAATGGATAGTGATACGGCGATTGCCATACCTGAAACAGTGCAGCTTGCCTATCTTCCTCTTTCACGCGAGAAGAAAAGGGAAAGAGCAGCGCACTATCCGGATGATTGAGATTTGTCACCTTGTGGCATGCGGCACAATGCCCACAGGCCACAGCACCATCTTCCCGACAATGCAACGCCTGCACAAAATCCAATGCCGCCGCCACTGCACCCGTACCAGAAGTGCCCAAAAACAACAGCGCGTGCGGGACCCGATCTCTTTCAATCAATTCGGTCAAAAACCGAACCGCGCGCCCCTGTCCAGTCACCCTTTCCAATATCACCTCTCATATAAAAAGCCGCTGGAACGGAACATTCCAACGGCTTTTTTTGAATGCAAACGACTAAAATGATCCGCTATCCATGCTCCGGCTCACAATGAGAATGTACAACACGTGTAGCCCGTACAATGACGGGCATCGGCATTTGCATTGTTGGCGCAAAAAACAACATGGAACGGCTCCATAATCAAAAGTATATTACAACGCGATGAAAAATAATATACCTTATCCACCCATTTGTCAAGATTTTATTACTAAAATAGTTTTACCCCTAAACTGTTGACACTTGCGGTACAATTTTTTAAGTTTCACAAACAATTCTTCAGATATGTTAATGCCTCACTGAGCGAGAAAATGCAATGCAAATAGGAAACAAAGAACTCGTCGTTATTGGCGACCGCGTTTTGGTCAAGCGGGAAGATTTGGAAGAACGAACCAAAGTAGGGCTTTATTTGCCTCAAACTGTGGTCGAAAAAGAGGAAGTACAAAGCGGTCGTATTATGGCCACAGGCCCTGGTCTGCCGCTGCCAGAAACGCCCGAAGACGATGAACCCTGGCGCAATTCTCCAAAAGAACCGCGGTATTTGCCCCTGCAAGTTGAAGAAGGCGATTTTGCCTTATTTTTGCAAAAAGCCGCGATGGAGATCTCTTTCGAAGGCGAGAAATACCTCATTGTGCCCCAGGCTTCCATTCTCGTTGTGATTCGAGAGTCGGATACCATAGTAGGTGAAGACGAGGTATTGGATGAACTGGACGGTCTTGACCTGTGATGGTTTTGCAAATGATCAATAAAAAAGCCGCTGATCAGCGGCTTTTTTATTTTAACTCACTGTTTTGCCTGTGCCTCAGTATCTGATCTGGCGCATCGAAAACCCAGAGAAGGATAGGTTTTATCGGGCTTTTCACCCCGCCGTCGGGCCATGTGAATATGAGGGGCACTCCAGCCCCCACCCCTTATGACGCGCTTTTTCCCAGCCTCTGGTCCCGTGGGATTGTTGCGCGGAGAAACGCGGTAATATCCGTCTTCAAACCAATCCCAACACCACTCCCACACATTGCCCGACATATCGAGCAAGCCTTCACTGGTAGCACCTTCCGGGAAGGTTCCCACAGGCAATGGGCGCCGGCTCCGGGTTTCCCGGGTATTTGCCCTCGTGACATCAAAACGGTCGCCCCAGGGGTAAAGACGACTTTGTGCCCCCCGTGCTGCGCGCTCCCACTCTGCTTCAGTGGGCAGCCGTTTGCCCTTCCACGAACAATAGGCATTGGCGTCATGCCACGAAACACCCACAACGGGTTGGTTGGGGGTATTGTATTTGGCCTCACCCCAATACCGGGGAGCCGCATGCCCTGTGCTCGTCACAAATTCGCGGTACTGAGCATTGGTAACTTCGCGTGTATCGACCCAGTACGCATCGAGATAAACCTTGTGTACAGGCGCGTTTTTATCTCGGGTATCTCCCATGAGAAAATCGCCTGCGGGAATTTGCACCTCCATTTTATCTGTACTATCGGAAGACACGGCTACACGGGACCTGGGCTGTTCAAAAGGAGAACGTCCATCAATCGTCTTGATACTCAACTTGGAAATTTCGATCCGGCTGGAAGAAAGCTGAAGCGTAATAGAAGTCGCGGTCTCCCGAATCAGTTCGCCTCGCACAACGCGACCCGATTTGAGAACGACTTCAACAGCCTCAGTTGTATCGACCAGGCCAGATAACACCCCAAATACAATCAACAATACTCCCATCATATACCGCCGCATTTTGCCTCCTTGGCGATTGGACTATCGCTTTTTAGTCGCGACTTTGAAAGTAATCATTTCGCGGTATTTTGTCCAGTCCCGTAAAACATACCCACAGTGATTATAAAAATAAAAGCCCAACCTTAAAAGGCTGGGCTTTGCGACGGTTCCCTAAATGCGACAATTGCTAAACCATGTCTTTCAGTTTTTTGAGAGCTGAGATTCTTACACCCTGCGAAGCGGGTTTAGCTGCAATTGTTATTTTTTCGCCTGTGAAGGGATTGACGCCCTCTCGTTCTGCGCGGGCCGGTTTTTCAACCCTTTTGATTTTGAGCAGACCAGGCAACACAAATTCGCCGACGGAACCTGCTGTGATATGGCTTTCAATGGCACTGTCCAACCCATCGAGAACGCTACCCACATCTTTTTTACTCAGACCGGTACTTTCTGCGATCGCGCTTACAATTTGGGCTTTGCTCCATCGTTTTGTTACAGCTTGCGACATAATTCTCTCCCTTTGTGAAAATGGATGTACCCTATAATCTTCAAACCTTATTCCCAACTGCTCAGGTTGAAGGCTATATCGTGTAACATATCCCAATTATAGTCCAGCATGCTTTGATTTGTCAAGTATAGATTGCCCATTCCTCATTTTTGATGTCTTTTTAGCCTACTCCACCCAAATATCCGGGCGTGTATCCACCCCGTAATTATCAAATATCGCATCAATAGCACACTTATCGTCTTCGGATAACACCACCTCCAATGCCCCCATATTCGACACCACCTCCTCGGGTTTACGCACGCCAACCAGTGCGGTGCTGATCACAGGGTTGGACAACACCCACGCCAGCGCGAGGTGATAAATCGCTGTGCCGCGGTCTGCCGCCATCTGTTTTAACGCTTCCACCACCTTCAAATTGCGCGGAAAATTCTCTTCGGTAAACAAAGGCATATTAAACAACCCGCCCTTAGACCGCCAATCTTCTGCGTCGAATATCGTATTCTCATCAAACGCCCCGGCGAGCAGCCCATGCGCCAGAGAGCCATATCCCATCATCCCAATACCATGCGCTTCGCAATAGGGAAAAACATCCCTCTCCATACGCCGATCAAACATATGATAGCCGTATTGCCCCACATCTACCCGCCGCGTCTTCATACATGCATCGATCTCCTCAGCCTTGAAATTCGATACCCCTCCAAAGCGCACCTTGCCCTGCTGAATCAAATCTTCCAGCACCTGCATAGGCTCTTCAAAAGGCGTGTGTCGATCGGGCCAGTGAATCAAATAGACATCGATATAATCCGTATCCAAAAACCGCAAACTGTTCTCTACCGACGCCATAATTCGCTCTCTGCGACTGTCGCGCCCCTTCTCCCGTCCCGAATCCGTATATCCAATACCGACCTTCGTCACCACAATCACATCCTTGCGTCGATTTCCCAGACCGCGCGCGAGCAGAGCCTCTGATTTCCCCTTCCCATAGCCTTCAGCCGTATCAAAGCAATTAATCCCCAAATCCAGTGCCTTGTGAATGCCCGCAATCACTTCGCCCTCATCAAAATAACCATAATTCCCACCGAGTTCCCAGCACCCAAACCCAATCGCCGAAACATCCAACCCGGTCTTTCCAAACGGCCTGTACTCCATATCAAACCTCCGGTTAAAAATGAGCGAATTAACGAATCTGCGAATCAACGAATCAACGAACCCCGCCCATCCTCCCAAAACCAGTATGTATTCCAAGTTCGTCTATTCGTCTATTCGTCTATTCGCGTTTTTTCTTCACCGCCCCATCCATCCGCCATCCACAGTCAGAATCGCACCATTGATATAATTAGCCGCATCTGAACACAAAAACACACACGCGCCTTTCAAATCATCCGGTTGCCCCCATCGCCCCCGCGGAATCCGCGTCAAAATTTGCTCGGAACGGACAGAATCATTGCGCAGGGCTTCGGTATTATCCGTTGCAATATACCCCGGCGCAATAGCATTGACATTCACCCCCTTGCTCGCCCACTCATTTGACAGCGCCATCGTCAAAGTCGCAATTCCCCCTTTGGCCGCAGCGTAACCCGGTACTGTAATGCCACCCTGAAAACTCAGCAAAGACGCTGTAAAAACAATTTTGCCACCTCCGCGCGCGACCATCTCTTTGCCGAACTCGCGTGCGAGAACAAATTGCGCATTCAAATTTACCTCAATCACTCTATCCCAGTATTCATCCGGATGATCCGCCGCAGGTTCCCGCAAGATCGTACCCGCATTATTCACCAGTATATCGACCTGAGCGACATCTGCTTTCACCCGTGCTATAAAAGCCCGCAAAGCATCTCGATCGGAAAAATCACACGCATAAGGGCGGAAACTACGACCCAATCCGGTAACATCCCCCTCCACCTCACTACCCGACGCCAGCGATGCACTCACCCCCACAATATCGGCACCTGCCTCGGCCAACCCCTGGGCAAAAGCGCGCCCAATACCGCGCCGACACCCCGTCACCAGTGCAGTCTTACCGCTCAAATCAAACTTATCCAAAATTCCCATAATAACCCCTGTTACGCCTGACAATCTAAAAGCACCTTCATCACCTCGCCACCTGCCACCATCTGTTCAAATCCCTTTGCCGCATCCGCCAGTGGCAGCGTATCCGTAACCAGCGCTTTTACATCAACCGCGCCAGACGCCGCCAATCGAATTGCCCGCTCAAAATCTATGGGCTCGTACACGCGACACCCCACCAGATGCAATTCCCGCCAAAAAAAACGCTGCAAATCCACAGGCGGTGGTTCAGCGTGTACCCCAACCAGCACAATGGTTCCGCGGACCCGGGCCAACTCCGTCATAACCTTTGCGCCGGGCGCACTGCCGCTAACTTCAAATACGAGATCCGCACCTGCGCCCCCGGTCCAATCTTCGGTATATGCGAGAAGATCTGTTTCCAATGGATTCACAATCTCAAAGCCCAATGCCCTCGCCTTTGCCAAACGAAAGGGATTCACTTCGGAAATCACCACCTCGGCCCCATCCAATCGCGCCGCCATTGCAACCAGCATCCCAATCGGGCCACCGCCAATCACAACCGCGCGGTCACCCAATTCCACCTTTGCACGCCGAACATCGTGGACAGCGACCGCAAGCGGTTCAATAAGCGCACCGGCATCGTCGTCCAGTGCATCGGGTACGCGGTGCAGGCGGTCGAGAGGTGCATTCCAAAAAGCCTGGAATGCCCCCGCAGAGTCAATACCTAAAAAATTCAGATTCTGACAAACATGACGGTGTCCCCGCCGGCAAGCCGCACACATCCCACATGCCACTGTCGGTTCAACCACCACGCGATCTCCCACTTTAAACTCGGCATCTTTCGGAACCTCTACAATTTCGCCGCACATCTCGTGCCCCATCACCAGGGGAATTTGCACTCGTTGATCCATATGCCCCTGATAAACATGCAAATCCGTACCGCACAAACCCGCCCGCGCCACCTTGATGAGCACCTCATCATCGCCCGGTTTGGGTTCCTCAATATCGCGCAATTCGACTCGCTCGGGTCCCAGATAAACAGACGCTTTCATCTCACCTCCGCAATAACCCTTGAAATTCAGGGCTTTGTAATGTATAATTCATAAATCGCCACCAGCAAGAGCCGATCGGAAAATCTAAAACCGGTCGGCATTTATGATACTGCACAGAACTCAAAGAGTCAACTTAAAGCATCCAGGATCTTTTCATTCCCCATGTCCATTCTCCACACCTACATAACCCTCGATCTCGAAACCACGGGTCTGAACCCGAAAGAAGCCGAAATAATCGAAATCGGTGCTGTCAAAGTCAAAGATGGCGAAATAGCCGATCGCTTTCAGACCTATGTGCGCCCCCAAATGGGTGTACCCGAAGAAACAACGCGCCTGACGGGCATCGCATTCAAAGACGTGAGAAACGCACCCCGCATCAACGCGGCAATCGAAAATTTTATGACCTTTGCCGGCGACCAGCCCCTCATCGTACATCAGGGCCGATTTGAAACCCGCTTTTTATCTGAAGCCTCTGGCCTGCCCTTTGGCAACAACATACACAGCGTGCGCGACCTCGCGCAGATTGCCCTGCCCAATTTATCCGATCATCGGGCGAATACGCTCGCGGACTATTTTGAAGTCAAATCCCAATCAGCACACAAAGCACTTTGCGATGCCGAGCAACTCGCAGGCATATACCCGGGTGTCATCGAGATCTTACGCGAAACCTCATTGCAAACAAAACAAAACATACTGCGGCTTTTGCAAGGCACAAATAGCCCCTTACTCAACATCTTTGTCGATCTGGGCAATGAAGCGATCAAAAGCGAATTTATGAACCGCATTCGCGGTGGCGGGGCAGATGGCCTCCCTCTATCCAATGTGGGCGGCGAAGAACTCCGATCGGAAACAGAGGACAGCGAACCCCTCGACATAGACATGCTCTGCACCCTGTTTGAATCCGGCGGCACATTTGACCAACAAACCAAAGGATATGAAGTGCGTGCCGAACAGATCGAAATGGTACGCGCCATTGCCAATGCCTTCAACAACAACCATCTCCTCGTCGCCGAAGCGGGTACAGGTGTGGGCAAATCCATGGCCTATCTCACCCCGGCCATTCACCACGCCGCACAAAATGGCCGCCGCGTCATTGTATCCACCAATACCAAAAATCTTCAGGAACAATTGTTCTTCAAAGACCTGCCCCACCTCGAACGCACCCTGGATATCCCCTTCAGCTATGTCCTGCTCAAAGGTCGCAGCAACTATATATGCCTCAACCGCTGGCATGCCGCACTCGCCAATATCGAAACCTTCTTTACCGAAGACGAGCGCGAAGGCGCTTTATCCCTCGTTATATGGGCAGAACAAACGCAAACCGGTGACATCTCGGAAAACAACGGCTTTGATATGCGTCGCTATGCCAGTCTGTGGTCAAAAGTGTGTTCCGACTCGGGGTATTGCCGCTCGCAAAAGTGCCGCACCAACGGACAGTGTTTTGCCAACGCCGTGCGCCGATCTGCCCAAAAAGCACATATCGTAGTTATCAATCACTCCCTGCTCTTTTCCGACATCGTCTCGGAAAATGCCGTGCTGGGCGAATACGAAGACCTCATCCTGGACGAAGCCCACAACATCGAAAAAATTGCCGCACAATATTTGGGGTGCGAACTCAATATATGGCAAATCAAAAATTTTTCCGATCAACTGCGCAGTCCGGGTTTTCAGAACACCGGTACCCTGCCCGCATTGCGTCACTGGATCGGTGTAGCCGATCTCAAAGACAATATCTTCGCCACCTTTGACAAAGGCATTGGGCGAGCCGTGAACGCCGCCGAAGACATCTATCTCAAAGCGCAGGCCTTTTTTCAAGACCTCACGGAATTTTTGTACGGCAAACAGGGCAGCCGAAAATTTTACTACACGCCCAAAGTGCGCTATCGCCCGGGTGAAAATACGTTTGAAGCGGTTGGAGAAAGTCTCGATGACTTTGCCGAAGCGATCAAAGACCTCAACAACAGCTTAAAAAATCTGTGCGATTGGCTCAAAGACTTGCCCGACGACACCTTTCCCAACCAGGACGAACTCGTCAACGAACTCGACGGGCGCGCACAGGAATGCAGCAACCTGCTCGCAGCCCTCAACCACTTGACCCATCCCGAAGATGAACAATGCGTTTACTGGGTTGAATTGCCAACCCGAGAAAACAGCAGTGACACGCGTCTGTTCTCCGCGCCCCTGCACGTCGCCGAAGTATTGAGCGAAGCACTCTACGACAAAATGCATACCATCGTCTTCACATCGGCCACTCTGGGTATTCGCGGCAAACTCATCTACTTTCTTCAGCGCATGGGGCTCGACACCATGCCCGAAGCGCGCGTACAAACGCGTTGCCTGGGTTCGCCTTTTGACTACAATTTACAAGCCCTCGTCTGCGTACCTCAATTTATGCCATCGCCCAAATCCCCTCATTTTCAACAAGCTGTTGACGATTTGTTGCGCCATCTCGCACGCAAAGTCGGACGGGGCACGCTGGCATTATTCACGTCCTACAGCATGCTCAACCAGTCTTATGACGCACTCAAAAACGATCTATCGTCCGACGGCATCTTGCTCCTGGGACAGGGGATAGACGGTGCGCGCGGCAGCATTACCGACCGCTTTAAGACCCACCGTCGTGCAATGCTCCTAGGCACCGACAGTTTCTGGGAAGGGGTAGATATCCCCGGCGAAGCCCTCGAAATCCTGGGTATTATTCGCTTGCCTTTCGCCGTGCCATCTGAACCCCTCGTTGCAGCGCACATGGAAGAACTCGAAAAACAGGGCAAAAATCCTTTTTTACACTATTCAGTCCCCGAAGCCATTCTCAAATTTCGCCAGGGTTTTGGTCGCCTGATACGCAACAAATCCGACAGAGGCATTGTCATCGTCTTCGACAGTCGGGTTTTATCCACTTTCTATGGGCGAGCCTTTCTCGAAGCATTGCCAGTTCAACATCGGGCGTTTCGAGCACCAGACCATTTATTGCAAGCCATCAAAAACTGGTTCGACAAAGCGAGTGCGTCGTGAATACCAAACACCTGACATCCATACGCGAACCTCTGCGGAAATTGCTGGTACAAATCCCCCAGCGCAATCATCCGCTCGTCGGGCATGCATACCACTTCGCCAATGCCAGCCACGAAGGCCAGGACCGCGACGCCGGGCAACCGTATATTACCCATCCCATCGGCGTGGCACTCATCCTGGCTTCTGAATTGGGCTTTGCACGCGACGCGGAAATGATGGCAGCGGCACTATTGCACGACGCCGTTGAAGACTCTGCCCTGACCCTTAACGACATTGAACCCACCTTTGGCAAAAACATTGCCACCCTCGTCAGCGGCGTTACAAAAGTAGAAGGATCAAAAGCCGGTCGCACTGCGCGGCGCATTGCCACCCTGCAACATCTGTTCACCCATGCCAGAAGAGACCCTCGCGTACTCATCCTCAAATTAGCTGACCGCATGTATAACATGCGCAGCCTCGACGGTATTTCAGAAATCGACAGGCGACAACGCATTGCGCGAGAAACCATTGATATATACGCGCCCCTATCGCACTTATTGGGCATGGCCCGCATTCGCCGCGAGCTTGAAGACCGCAGCCTCTGCTGCCTTGAACCGCGTATCGCGAATCAGATACAGACGACATTTAGAACAGAACCAACCGGGCATCTCGTAAAATTCCAGGACACAATTCGCAACTTGCTCAACGCCAATGGCGTGCGGACAAGTGTGCGCGTACAACAGAAAAGTTTGGGCAGCATTTACCGCAAAATGCAACATCGTCCCCTCAGTCAAATCCAGGATCGCTACGCAGTCGAAGTCATTGTCTCGCGCCGTCGTCTGTGTTATTTGGCCCTGGGTATTTTACACGAGCACTTCCTCCCCGTTATGGAGCGTTTCAAAGATTTTATATCCCTGTCCAAACGCAATGGTTATCAGGCCCTGCATACCAGCGTCCACCACAGGGATCAACGCTACGAAATCCACATTCAAACCCCTGCAATGCATCGCCTGGGCGAATTTGGCATCGCCGCATTGCGCGGAGACGCACAACACGAAGAGCGACGCACGCGCTGGTTGCACGATTTTGTCGATTGGTACGACCGCGCCGATGCCTCCCATCACCTGATGACTGAACTCAAACGCATTCTCTTTACCCGAGAAATTGTCGCACTCACCCCCAGGGGTGATCCCTTTATATTGCCCGAAGATGCGACCGTCGTCGATTTTGCCTTTGCCGTACATACCGACCTCGGCTTACAATGCAAAGGAGGCCGTATCAACGGCGCGCGGGCTTATCCATTCTCCAAACTTGCCTGGGGCGACACCGTTGAAATTGACACCGATCCAAACCAGCATCCCAAAAAGAGCTGGATCAACCGCGTAAAAACCTACCGCGCCCGTCGCCACATCCAGCACTATTTCAATAGCCTGAAATAATATGCCTCGTTTTCTCTTATTTTTCGCTATCATCCTGATCTTTGCTTGTTCGGGAACCAATCCCGTTCTCGAAAGTCAAAAGGCGAAGGTTACACAAGCCCAAAAGACATTGGATGAAGAGCGCATCCGCCTGCAAACCCTGCGCGACAGTCTGCAAAGCGAAATTCATCGCAATATCGCCCTGGGCATCCCAAAAGAACAGGCAGAAAAAATAGAACACGCCCGTATCAAAATTCAGGAAACCATTGTCGTGGCATCGGAAAGAAATTTGGCTGCACAACGCGCATTGCTCGACTCTCTCACCAAATATTCTCCCTGAAGCTTTAGTATTTACAAATATTTACAAATATTAACTTGCTCTAATAGCGCAAATTTGTCATTATGTTATAAATATTATCTCACCACCAACATTCTTAAAAATTTACCATCCAATATCAAACTTTTGCACATTCAAAATATTAACTTGCTCTAATAGCGCAAATTTGTCATATTGACCATATATTTGCACTTCCCCAAAAATTTAATCAAGAGGAGGAGCATCCGTGTCCAACCGCGAACACTTTCCCGTTGCGCCCAAACTTGCGTATGCATCCACGGGACTCGAACCGTATATCCCCTCGGCAGAACAGCCATGGGATGAGCACCGGGCGGCACACCTCTTGCGGCGCACCCTGATTGGCCCAACGCCAAAAGAAATTGCAGAAGCCGTGCAAAGCACGCCAGAAGCCATTGTAGATCGCCTTCTGGAAATGCCTTTTTTACCTCCCAGTCCACCCGATCAGTGGGTTTATCAGGATCCATTTCAAAGACCGAATCAAGATGAGCGCAAAATTGAGCGCCAGCGAGTTGACCAGACCCGCGCCTGGTGGATGGCACTCATCGTCAACCAGGAACTCTCAATTCAAGAGCGCATGGTACTCTTCTGGCACGATCACTTTGCCACCCAGGCCAAAGATGTCAGACGCCCACAGTGGATGTATCTCCAAAATTACCTGTTCCGCAAGCACGCCGTCGGCAACTTCAAAACACTCGTAGAGGGCGTCACGCGCGATCCGGCCATGATCTACTACCTCGACAGCAACACCAACAGAGTGGGAAGACCCAATGAAAATTACGCCCGGGAACTCATGGAATTATTCACCATGGGCGAGGGCAGCACCTACACAGAACAAGACATCGGAGAAGCGGCTCGCGCGCTCACAGGTTGGGTTGTCGTAGGTAAGCGACCCGAATTTAGAGAAAACCGATTCGACAAAGGTCAGAAAACATTCCTGGGACAAACCGGCAACTTCAATGAGCAAGACATTATCGACATCATCTTCCAGCAAGAAGTCACAGCTGAATTTATATGCGGCAAACTCTATCGCGAATTTGTCTATGAACATCCAGACAAAAACGTCGTCTCGGCACTCGCGCAAATCATGCGCGACAACAACTACGAAATCAAACCGGTTTTGAAGACATTGCTCTTAAGCCAGCACTTCTTCGATCCAGCCATCATCGGCTCCAAAATCAAAAGCCCCGTCGAACTCGTCGCCGGCACAGCGCGCAGTCTCGGTTTCAAAGCTGGGAATGGGTGGAGCATCAGTTCCGAGTACCTCGTTTATATCGCCCAGGTGCTCGGTCAGAAACTGCTCGATCCTCCCAATGTGGCCGGGTGGCCTGGATATCGGCTATGGATCAGCACATCAACACTGCCCGAACGCCACAAAATGACCGACGAAATGGTCGATGCCAAACCGCGCAATCCCAATCGTTACACCATTCTCAATCCAGATGCAGTGGGATTCGTCAAGGCATTTCCCGAACCCTACGACGCAGAAAAACTCGTTCGCGACATGGGAGAATGTCTGACGGCCTTTCCAGTTGATGAATATCGTCTCGAAATGTTTTTGGAAACACTCCTCGAAGGCGCCGATGTCTATGACTGGAACCCCGACGATATTGCAGCTCCCCGACGCATCAAGAATATCCTCAAACTCATCTTTGAATTGCCCGACTATCAACTGAATTAGACTTGAGGCCTGCCTGTTAGCCTCCAGAAGGAGCTCGTTATGAACAGACGCGACTTTATGAAAAATGCAACCCGAGGTGGTGCCGGGTTTGCACTCGGCGGTTTTATGACGCGGGCTTATGGGCGCGCCGAAGCCGTAGGTCCCCTGGCTGCAGCAGCCCTCAGCGAGACCGACCGCGTGCTCGTTATCATTCGCCTCAATGGCGGTAATGACGGCCTCAATACCCTGGTCAATTTTGAAAACGATGCCTATTATCAAGCTCGCCCAAAAATCCACATCACAAAACAAGAAGCCCTCAGACTCACCCCAACACAGGGCCTGCATCCCCAACTCACCGGATTCAAAGAACTCTATGACGAAGGTCAGTTGATGGCCATGCAGGGGGTGGGATATCCCAATCCCAACCGATCGCACTTCCGATCAACCGACATCTGGATGACCGCATCGAATTCCGACGAATTTTTGAGTCACGGTTGGCTGGGACGCTATTTTGAATCCCAGACTCCGGGATTCCCAGACACTCTGCCAGAACAACCTCTGGCAGTTGATATCGGTCCCGTGCTTTCCCTCGCCCTATTGGGCAAAAATGGTGCCATGGGCATTGCACTGCGCAACCCCAGGCAATTTGTCTATCTCGTGGAGCGGGGCAACCAGATTATCGAAGACGGTCAAATCCCCACACCGGCTGGATATGAACTCGACTTTATCCGCCGCATCAATTTTGAATCCCTACAATACTCCACACAGGTCAAAGAAGCCGCAAATAGAGGCGCGAACAGGGTTGAATATCCCGCCAATAATTCGCTCGCCAACCAGCTCAGTCTGGTCGCGCGATTGATCGCAGGTGGTTTGCAATCCAAAGTATATCTGGTCTCACAGGGCGGATACGACACACACGCCAATCAACTCAACCGCCACAATAACCTGATGAGAGATCTCAATGGAGCAGTCACGGCTTTTGTTCAGGACCTGCGGCAACATCAGTTGCAAGACCGCGTGCTCGGCATGAGCATCTCGGAATTTGGCCGTCGAACAAAAGAAAACGGCAGCGCAGGTACCGATCACGGCACATCTGCCCCCATGTTCTTCTTTGGTCCATCGGTTCAGGCGGGCATTTCAGGTCCAGCCCCCAATTTTGAACAGGTTGACAGACGAGGAGACTTTTACTACGATCACGACTTCCGCCACGTCTATGCCTCGGTGCTCAACCAGTGGTTTGACGTATCACAAGATGTTGTCTCAAGCATCTTTTCATCTAATACGTCTCACATACCCATTCTCAGACGGCCACCTCTTGATCTCTCCAAAGTTGACTTTAATGCCGACGGCAAACTCGACTTTACCGACTTTCTCGAATTTACCCAGGCTTTCGGTACTGACGAAGCCAAATACGACTTAGACGGCGATGGCAAGGTTGGATTTGGCGATTTTCTGAGATTTGTCGATGCCTACCGAAACCGTTAAGCATCCGGCATCGTCTGAAACATAAAAGCCCCGGTCACTCACCGGGGCTTTACTCATGGGCAATAGAGACGAGGCAAAACCATGCAAAAACCCAAACGCGAAATCACAATCTCCAATCGCTACCTCTACTACTACGCCAGCCTGCTCAAACGCATCTACGGTCTGATCATCCGCAATGAACACAAAAATCAACCCGACGAGCGCTACACGGGCCATCTGGATGAAGATGGAATACCGAGTTCCCAGGATGCGCCTCATACAAAAGGCAGGTTACCCGGCACACCTGTCCAGGATGAAATTGTCCTGTTTCGCTTTCGAAAACGCCTGCTCCTGGGAACATGCCAGGCTGTTTTGCCCCGCAAAATTTCCGAAATCACAGTTTTATCAGAAGATGGCCGACGCCTACGCTTTCACCACCCCAACCTCGTCTATCTCACCGGCACCTCATCAACCGATGTACCACTCAAAACTTATGCAATGACCATCCGCGCTTTGAGCCGGGAAATAGACCTCGAATCCGTATGGGAAATCGCCGTTGAATCTGCAACCCCCCTTCCACTTTCAGAAATCGCCGATCTCTTCTACGATACAGAAAACGATGCGATACAATGGATCGCCCTCTATCTTCACCTGCACGGTGCCTGTCCTTATTTTCAACCTCAATATCCCAACTCGTACTCGCCCTATACGATAGATCAGGCATACTTCCGCCGTCAACACAACAGCCGCAAAAAAGATCGGGATGAAGAACGCGAAGAATTTATCCACGCCATGGCGAATAATACCGAATCCATAGCAGAACACACACTGACCCAGCGCCAGCAAACCTATCTGGAACAGATTCGACAATACGCATTGTGGGGCAGAGAATCCCAACACGCAACTCACGCTCAGGCATTGATCTCTGAAATTTGCAAAACCAAAAAAAATCGCCAAAAATCCGCAGTCGAACTACTCATCAAAAAAAAGGTCTGGAAACGCGATCAAAACCTCGACTTACTCCGCGCCGAAGTTCCAACTGCATTTTCAGACCTCGCCATCCGCCAGGCAGAAATACTCGCGCCCGCTTGTGGCAACCTCAAAAAACAACCCGTCTTTGTGATACACCCGCCCGATCATCCAAACATCGCCCTCTCATATCGGCACCGGCTCTTTGGAGGCGCAGAGTTTGGCGTACACATTCCAGATATGGGCGCACTCATCCCCAAAAATTCGCACATCGACCGCGACGCTGCCGAGCGCATGGCGCACATACCCTTTCCCGATCAACCCGTTCCCATGCTACCCACGCGCTTTTCACACGACCTGGGCCAATTCCAGAGCGACAAAGCGCACTCAGCACTCAGCATCTTCTGGCGCGTAAATCGGGATAGCCGCATCAAAGATTTTTGTATCGCGCAAACGGCCGCAATCAATAAAACGGACCTTTCACCAGAAAACATCGACCATGCACTAAACGACCCCGCTCACCCGCAGCACCGCGCCATACGATTCTTCTCGCAATTATCCGCACGCCTCCTCAAAAAGAGGCAAACAGCCATGCACGACCTCGAGGAACAATCACCGCCAAATCACGCCCATCACATTGCCCGTGAACTATCTCTGCTCGCTGGCATAGCCGTTGGTCGGTGGTGCAAAAATAAAGGGATCCCCGCAATTTACGAAACACGCGATCCCATTGAAAATACCGAGTCCATCGTACAAATCTTTCACCCCATCGTGCGCCGCCACGAACTTCACCGCCACACCCCGAACACCGGCCTCAGCACAACACCAGAAACACATCACGGCTATGGCATCTCGCATTATTGTCCCATCACCCAACCCACAATCAGATATACAGACCTCGTAATGCAACGCCAGATCGATCACTACCTTAAAACCGACCAATCCCTCTACACGGTTGACGACCTCAACACCCTGCGCTACCGCATGTGGGAAACGCAGGACCTCATCAACGACCTGGTACACCGCCGTACCCGCGATCTGATATTACAATCGTGGGAAAACCAACTTGGTCGAGAATTTCGCGCCGTAGTTCTCCACCTCAAAATGCGCGGCGTCCTCGTCGAACTCGTCGAACTCCTCGACCACCCCTTCAAAACAGTCATCTATCCAGGTTATCCCGTAGAAGTCGGCGACGAAATTGACCTGCGCCTGACGGGTATCGATCGCTGGAAAGGCTGGGCACACTTCACGGAAACAACCTACCAGAAATCAGCAGTCGGCTTTTAGTCCCCTTCCCACGCCGGATACAAATCGTGCTCGATGCCCAATAAACTCAAAATTCGACCAACGACAAAATCCGCCAAATCATCAAACGTCTCCGGCTTCTGATAAAATGCTGGCATCGCCGGCACCACAACAGCACCTGCCTCAGCCACCGCCACCATATTGCGCAATTGAATCAAATTCATCGGCGTCTCCCGCGGCACAATGATGAGCGTCCGACGTTCTTTCAACGCGACATCAGCGGCGCGCTCAATCAAATTGCGCGATAACCCATGTGCTATACTCGCCAGTGTTTTCATCGAACACGGCACCACCACCATACCGTCTGATCGCGCCGAACCACTCGCCAGCGTTGCAGCGAGATTCTTAAACGGATGTAGTGCCATGTTATCCACCGAAACACCGTAAAGTTCCCGAATAAACCCGCCAAAATTTTGCTGTTTTCCCTCAAACCCCGCCTCGTCTCGAAGCAACATCCAGCCAAATTCGGATATCACCACATCCACCGCAACCTCGCGCATCAGCAATGCGCGCAACGTGCGCAGCGCATAAATAGCCCCACTCGCTCCGGTAATTGCAACCGTAATACGTCTCATAGCAAACAGGCCCCCCAGGATTACAACAACAAATCGGCCAGCGTCCCGACAAAATACACCACACTAACCACACCATTCATCGTCAAAGACGCCATACCCGCCTTTGACAAATCCCGATGTCTCACCAGATAATGCTCATAAATCAACAAACCGCCTACGCACGCCACGCCAGCCACATAAAATACACCCAGTTCGAACACCTGCCCCACCCCCACCATCAAACCAAAAGCAATTACATGAAATAACCGCGCAATCCACAACGCGGGACCAATCCCAAACTTCTGCGGAATCGAATACACGCCAAACCGCCGGTCAAACTCCGCATCCTGACAGGCGTAAATCACATCAAACCCCGCGACCCACATCAACACCGCGCCACCGAGCAGTAAAATCTTTGCATCCAATTGTCCCGTCACAGCAATCCAAGCCCCCACTGGCGCGAGAGACAATGCCAAACCGAGAAAAAGCTGCGTCGTCCACGTAAAACGCTTCGTATAAGAATAAAAAAACACAATACCCAATGCCACGGGCGACAGCATCAAACACAGTGGATTTAACTTATAAGCCGCAAAAACGAGCAACGCAGAAAAAACGCACACAAACACCTTCACAGCACCTGCAGAAATAACCCCTTGCGGCAACTCGCGATTAGCCGTGCGCGGATTCGCCGCATCCATCTTCCGGTCCACGAGCCGATTAAAACCCATGGCAGCACTTCTCGCGCCCACCATCGCCACCACAATCCAGAACACCTGTTCGGACGAAATTCCGTATCCAGCCGCCGCCAATGCCGCACCTGAAAGCGCGAATGGCAAGGCAAAAATACTGTGGCCGAATTTAATCATCCGGCCATAAGTGAAAATACCCTCAACCATCACAGTCTTACCTTTGCCGGATAAACTTTTGCAACCGGCCATCTGTCTGCACTTCTCCCACGTACAAATCGCCGTGTGAATCCAGCCAGATACCGTGCGGACACTTTTTGAACTCACCCGGAATATCGCTTTCAACCCCGCGCCCCCACTCGGACAATTTCTCGCCATCAACCGTCCAGATACTCACCCGCTGATCCAACTCCGCGATATAAACCACCCCATCCTCGTCATCAATATAAACCGTATCGGGCTGGTGCAAACCCGTCCACTCGCCCTGAAAATTGCCCTCAGTATCGAAAAACTGAATGCGATTATTGCTCCGATCTGCCACCCACAAACGGTCATCCTTATCGACCCGCACAGAATGCACCAGATCAAATTGTCCCGGTCCAGTACCCGGTTCGCCCCAGGACTTGATCAACTCGCCATCGGGAGTGAACTTGTGCATTCTCGCATTGCCATACCCATCGGACACGTACATAAACCCCTGCGAATCAAACGCCACATCGGTCGGCAACCGAAACGGCTCGCCCTCATCGCCTTCTCGATCCGGTGTCCCCACCGTCACCAACAACTCGCCATCACTGGTAAACTTCCGCAAACAATGCGTATTGCGCTCCACACAATAGACATGATCTTCCGCATCGATATAAATGCCATGTGCATCTTTTAACACATCTTCGCCCCACGAAGACAAAAAATTGCCCTCGCGATCAAAAACCACCATCGGGTGCTCGCTGCGACTGTACACATAAACGCGATCCTGCGAATCGACGGCCACCGCCGGTATCCACCCAAACGACCAGCCTTCGGGCAGCGTCCACCAATTTTCCTGCACCGTATAGACATAATCACCCTGTCCAAATGTCATCACATCCTCCTCGTCAGTTAAGAGAGGCATCCCTGCCTCGACATTGAAGTTTTACAAACGCGTATGCCAACCACACGCCATTGCAATATACACCACAATTTGAGGGTAAAAACAAAAAAACTCTGGAAACCCAGAGCTTTTTTCGAGGAATCATCGCATATCAGACTGTTCTTCCGAAAACACTGGTAAAGAAAATAAAATCGCCGAAATTGACCTGGCCATCCCCATTCAAATCAAAACGCGCATCGGGACTCTCAGAACTAAACGCAGCAACAAACAGGAGAAAATCGCCAAAATCGATCTTCCCACTGCCATCAAAATCTGCTTTACTGGCTATCTCCTTCAAAGGCAGAAACACAGCAGGCTGAGAACGCACCGCCATACCGCGCGGCATATTCTCAAAATTCAGCGTTCTCAGAATCTGAAACGACTCCGCATCAAAAATAACCAGCTCATTCGAACTCTGGTTCGCCACATATATCTGCGACCCGTCGCGCGACACAAACAAAGAGCGCGTCTCTTCACCCTCGGGCAAAACCTTTACAGTATTCACAACGCGATTTTGCGCCACATCAACGACGACCAATTGGGCATTCAAGCGGTCTGTCGCATACAACCGCGAACCATCTGGCGATAAAGCGAGGCGAAATATCCCACCATCCATACGAATCGTCGTCACCACAGACTCCGACTCGGTATCAATCACCGCAACACCGCCACCACCAACGTCACCAAAGTCCCCACCCGACACATACAACCGCTTCCCATCAGCAGATATAACCAGTGACCGGGGTTCCTCAATCACATCAATGCGACCAATAGTCGCCCTGCGTGCGGTATCGACAACCAATACCTGATTGCCATTGATATCTGTAACATAAAGCCGCTTCCCATCCGGGTGAATCGCCACGCCATAAGGACCGTTCTCTCCGCTAATCGGCACCCGAATGCGAGAACGCACAGTCAAACTCGCCACATCTATAACCGAAATACTCTTAGACTGTGAATTGGTGACATAAAGTAGCTGCCCATCTGCGCTCAAAGCGAGATCCAGAGGCGCAGTATCAACCTCAATATTCGCCACCACCTGATGCGTGGCGGTCTCGATAACCGTGACCCGATTCTCAGATGTACCGGCAGATCCCCCCGTATTGGCGACAAACAAATAGCGCTGATCCGGCGTCATCAAAACACTTAAAGGCACCACGCCAGTGGGAATGTGTGCCACTTCTTCGCCCGTACCCATATCGATAACAGCCACGACATCGGCATCTCGCAATGCAACAAAAAGTACAGATGAGCCAGAAAGTGATATCACATCGAATTGCAACATGGGCAAATCAGATGCCGGCGAAGGCGTCTCATTGCCATCGCCATCGCGCGCAATCACCCGATACTCAATCCTCGATCCCACACTTTGCCCGTCGAGTTCCGCGGCAAAAATATCGTTCCCCGTAGGGATCATTGGCAGCACCTGCTCACCCCCACCATTAATCCGATAACGCAATTCAACAGTCGCCACCCCTGTATTATCGGTCACCCTTGCCGAAAAGCGATAGGGACCATTGGGATCGGGCGTATTGGCTGGAAAAATAGTCTCCCGAATAAAAGGCGCGCCCGGTGCAGAAGGCCCAATCGCAAAATCGATATTCTCTATAACGCGGTCAATCTCAACGCGTATGATCTGGGCATTATCCTGCACAAACGCATTGTTATAATATTCTCTGTCTAATCTTTCTTCATATAACGTCTGAAAAATACCGCCAAAATTATCAGCAGAAATTGCGCGATGGTGTGGCTCAATCGCAACGTGATAATCACCCGGGGGCAAACCGAGAATTTCATAACGCCCATCGCCATTGGGTCCCTTTTGTTCACCTGCCGTCCCCGATAGAACACTCGCAACAAACATAAGGGAATCTGTTCCCGCCTGATAAGCCACCACATGCACGCCAAATGCGGGACCATCGGCACTCAAGACCTGCCCACGCACACCGCCGGTCAGCCCTTCTACCGGGTATATCGCCGTTATACCCGCGATATCATCGGCTTCCAGAGAACGCTCGGCACGAGGTGCCTGGGACGAAGCATAGGGAAACATTGTCGCACGCAGTTCGGGGTCACCCACCCAGGGGCTGTGATCCAGCCCCAACAAATGGCCGATTTCATGCGTCATCACAGCGTGAAGATCGGTGAAGTCTTCAGGCGTAGCATTCTCCTCAATCGAAAATTGATGATCCCGCCCATTAAAAACAATATCCACATCCGTAATCAAACCATCGTCGTTATTGATAACCCGTGCAACGGCAATGACCCCCGTCCCCTCAGGTGCGCCTATAATCTCTCCCGTCGCATCGTAAAAAATCACATTGCGATTATCATTACCCGACACTTCAAGCTGTGCTGTACCTTCATATTCAAAGGTAATAAATGCCGACGGCACCGCGCCCCAGTCGTTAAATCCCTGCTGTGCAATCCGCACCACCTCGGTCTCGGGAAAGGGAAAACTCCCGGTATTGACCACAAAGGGAATACCCGCCCCGGCCCGAGAAGGCGACCAGCGAAGTGTCACAATTTGTCCACGCGAATTTTGTTCTGTAAGAATCACATATCCTTCCGCACCAACCCACAGAGCGAGCAGAAGGCCAAAAACGCACATTTTTCTTATCATATTAATCCTCTTGTTTAAGTACTGATTCAGATCCCGTTGCATCCATCATCCACACCTCGGCTTTGCCATCTCGATCAAAATCCGCTTCTGCATACGCCTTGAAACCATCCTCTGAAACAGTCACCCGATAGCGAAATCGTCCCGGCGCATTATTGAGTTGTAAAATACCTCCGTTATTTTTTTCATCAATAGGCAAATAAGTGCCATATTCCGCGCGATATGCGTGTTCCAAAGCCGCAATGCGTTGCAACATAATACGGGCGCGTTCTCGCTCTGCATCTTCGGGCGTGCGATATGTAAACTGATAAAACAACACCACGCACAGCATCACCAACAGCCCAATCACAATACCCGCTTGAGGCAACTGATCTCGATCTTTCCAAAAGAACATCACGGACTCTCCTCACTGGTTGGCAATATCCACCAGACCCTGGATTCCAACTTCTCGACCTCCGTCTCCCATCGCGCCCGTACCTCCACCGTATCAGCCCGCGCGATCAAAGGCTCCGCAGGCACAAACGGATGAACCTGGCCAGATATCCACTGACCATTGCGGTCGCGATCTAAAAATCCAGAAATGCGATACGTCCCCGGAAGCAAATTCGTCAAACTAAACGTCGTATCCCGCAAAACCTGTTCCCGAAAAAAATCATGCGTCAACCCCACCACCCATATCACCACATCAGAAGAAGACGTCGTCCCGGAAACGCGCCCCAGAGCCGCAGTGTCCATCACAGAAAAAACAAACGAAATCGGTTCAGAAAGAACATTGCCACCAATATCCAATAGCCGCTCGTGCTTTCCAATGAGCCGAATCGTCTCGCCACTCTTCCAGAGACTATCCGGTACAAACACGAGATGATTGGGCGCAACCCATTCAAAATGCCCTTGCGGAACAACCGTCGAATCCGACTCTACCCACAGGTCAGACACGGGATCTACACGCATCGCATCGGAAAACAACATGCGAATCACAGCCGTTGGCAAAACATTCTCGGCATTCTCCGTCGGTATGCGTGCCAGCACCTCTGGCGCGCGTCGATCGCGCGTACCATCGCCTCGCACCATTACATCTGTGGTATCGCGATTCTCCCACCGATCTGCGACATCAACCCGCACCCTGTATTCCACGCCCTGCGCTTGCAGTTCAGTAAACAATCCCACCCCACTAGAGTCAACGGGATCTTGATATATCTCCAACACCGATAGCCCAGATATTTCAACGCCCAAAACGCGCACAGGTTCATCAAAACGCATCAAAACATGCTGTTGATCGGGAGTGCGTGCAGCAACGAGCGCAGGTGCTGATGTATCGCGCACCGCGAGTTTGAGATCGCCCAGGCGAACGCGCCCCTCATCGGAAAGCGCCACATCGCCGGGCGGCAGTGCCAACAAGTCGCCAGATGAATACGTGCGATCATTATTCTGATCGCCAAAAGCAAATACCCGATAATTCCCAGAACCCAAACGCGGCAATACAAAATGGCCCGTTTCATCGGGCTGCGTCACATAAGTGGGGCGGTCTCTCACCGGATCGGGTGCTGTCACCACAGACAGATCATAAGCCCAAACAAAAACCTGTCCCCTTTCCTCCTTAGACTTCAACACCCGCCCATTGAGTTCCCCGCGATTTAAGCGATCCCCCGTCGCAAATCCAAAACTATAAGAAGCCCGCATGCGGTTGCGCCACTCATCCGCGCTCTCCTGCCCCACCGTGACCAGATACGTCCGGTTGGCTTGTAAGCCATCGGACAACCGAATTTCCAGCACATCCCCACGCCACTTGAAATCGAATTCCTCAGCCCCCTGTGGCGAAACAAATAACGCCCGCTCGACCGACCTGCGATCCATCGCCTCAGAAAAGCGAATGCGAATCGGCGTATCCAACCCGACTCGCACAGAATCATCTGCGGGCACTGTATCGATCACCCTCGGCGGCGTTTTATCGAGCGGACCTCCTGGCGGAGGCATCTGCCGCGCACAGGCAAAAAAAAGAAAAAAGAAAAAAAGGTAAGATATAAGACGCGAGACGCGAGCAGTTGCTTGGCGAAAGTGCTGGTGATAATGCCACATTATTTTTTCACGCCCGTGGATGTGCTTGTCGATAGGCTCTTTTTAACCGCTCGACACTCACATGCGTATAAACCTGTGTAGTAGAAAGACTCGCATGGCCGAGCAACTCCTTCACCGCATTGAGATCTGCACCCGCATCCAGCAGATGGGTTGCATAGGCGTGGCGCAATGCATGGGGAGACAAAGACCGCCCGGTCGCTTTGCTGAGATACCGGACAACGCGACCTTGAATACCACTGGGACTCAGCGGACGCCCGGACCGCGCCAAAAACAAATGCCGTTGGTCGGTCGTCTGCTCAGAAACCAGTTCTCCTCGCCGCATCAAATAAGCCACCAGCGCAACCCGGGCCGGTTCCCCGAAAGGAACCAATCGCTCTTTATTCCCCTTGCCCACAACCCGCACCAGTTTATCTGCCAGATCCACAGCCTCAATTTTAAGCCCCGCAAGCTCGCGCAATCGAATTCCCGAGCTATAAAACAACTCCAAAATCGCCCGATCGCGCAATCCCAACACCGTATTGGGCGACGGCAGGGACATCGCGCGGGCAACCTCGTCAACATCCAGATAAACGGGCAATATCTTATCCTGCCTGGGCGGGCGCACATCAAGTGCTGGATTCCGATCCAAATCCCCTACATTACACAAATAACTCAAAAACGTTCGCACCGCCGCCAGCTTTCGGGCAACAGACCGCCGACCAAATCCCCTATTGTGCAAAAAGCCCAAAAAATCCCTCACCGCATGCCGATCAATCTGCTGCGGGCGATCCACCCCACGCCCATGCAAAAAAGCGGCGAACTGATCCAGATCCGTGTTATATGCCGCACACGTATGATCGGACAATCGCCGCTGCCGCGATAGATGGGTGAGAAATTGGGTAATGGCTGTTTTCATGGCATTAAAAAAGACCCATTTCAAATGGCAATCGCACCATCAGATAATCTCCTGAGCAGTGGGCAGAGAGCGCACCGCCGCCCCCACTTGCTGATCGGCAACAACGAGATCAAACTGCATCTGGAGATTCAGCCAGAATAAAGGATCAACACCGAACCAGTGCCCAAATCGCAAAGCGGTATCGCTATCTACAGAACACTTACCCGCGATAATCTGACCAATGCGATCTGGCGGCACGTCAATCTGGCGTGCAAACGTCACTGGGGACACCCCAAATTCCGCCAACTCGTCTCGCAGAATCTCGCCGGGATGAACAACTCGCTTCAACATAGTTCAGATGCTCCCCTTTCGAAACGTCACCCGCACAAACTTCCCGCCCTCGTCTTGCACGATTTCTGGCTCAGTACCGTTAAATTCCCGCATCTCTCTCCGCATCACGGGCCACCCGCGGCCTCGCTGTTCCATCAAGCGCGCGACGAGCATAGCATTTGCCATCAACTCATTGCGGGATCGGGGATTGCCGCCCGAGCGCACATTCTCGACACTCATGTGATTTGGAAAAGTCCCTGGACTGGTCACATCAATTCGGTCGCGGAATACTTCGAGCAGCACCTTCGAACCCGTAATCGCGTACTCCCGGTGAACAACGGCATTAACGATTGCCTCGCGCAGTGCCTTCTCGGGAATTAGTGGCGTCTCCACCCGATCAAGACCGTGGTAGCTCTCCTTCCATCCCAAACCGCGAACCCATCCGACTGACCGGCGTATTTGCTCTTCAAGACGTCCCTTCCCCTCACCGGTGAGAATAACATCCGACGCCCGATCCTCGCCCAAATAGGCTACGCACTCGACGAAAAAATTCGTTGTCTGCGGATGTGCCTGCGGCTCTTTGCCAAACGCCATCAGCCCGTAAAGCGTTGGACACAGGGCATTGTCGAACTCAGCCAAAATGCGTCTATTGCACAGATCGTCAGCAATTGCGGGCTGCGGTTCCTCCTCTGTATCGAGCCCTTGCGCACGCAGGAAAGCCCGAAACGCATCGAGATCAATATCCTCTATTCTCGCGGACGGAATGACCTGTTCTTCCGTCAAAATAAAACCGAAAATATTGTACAACTCTTGGAGTTCGGTTGCCGATGGTTCTACACTGCTGCGTCCGCGCCGAATCCAGACGCGTCCTCGATAGTTAAGCGGCTCAAACCCCCGCTGGCGAGGCACCTCAATCCAATGCACCCATCCGTTCAGATCATTGTAACGCCCACAGCGCGCAGAAACCGGCGCACTACATCCCGAATGCAGAAAACTCGTCAGCCTTTCCTGCACCGCATCCGGATTCTCTCTCACCCCGACAATCGTTCCCAGATCATCAACACCCAGGATAATCAACCCACCTTCCGCATTGGCAAAGGCGCAAATTGCCCGACCGATTCCCGAGAACTCTCTCAGGTCGCGTTTAAATTCCGTCCTGCCATCCTCGCCCGCTTTGATGCGCCGCGCAATGTCATCCCATTCCATAGACCACCCCGCTTCACACAGTCTTTTAAAACCTTCTGAATTGCGGCTCAACATCATGCCGCAATGACGGGTGCTATCACTGAACTGATCTGGACTACGACCAGTTGTACACCGCTCCCCTCTTCACACTTTTCACTTCCTACTTCTTCTTCTCGGCCTTCTCCTATTCGTCGCCGGGTTTTCCGCGATAATTTTCTCGCAAGCCGCCTGCGTCAAAGAAGACGCCTCCACGCCCTTTGGAATGCGGTAATTATTTCCATTGTGTTTGATATAAGGACCATACCGCCCGGCAAGAACCTGAATCCCGTCAAAATCGTGAATCACATTCTGCGACTGCCTGCCGCCCGCCCCGCCCTGCATAAATTTCTCGAGCGTCTCGCGGTCTAATGTCGCCGCATCCATCCCTCTGGGAATTTTGTAATTCTTCCCATCTTTGCGAATATAGGGACCATACCGCCCATTGAGCACCTGGAAATCGTCAAAATCGCGAATCACAT
Source organism: Gemmatimonadota bacterium (assembly GCA_026705765.1). Classification (NCBI taxonomy): domain Bacteria; kingdom Pseudomonadati; phylum Gemmatimonadota; species Gemmatimonadota bacterium. The sequence continues at coordinate 6,024 of JAPPAB010000054.1, read as the reverse complement.
TTTTGGCTTTGCGATCTTCCTCAGCCGCCGCGATCTCCAACGCGCGATCCAGCGTCACCCCAAACAGATCTTCCCCCTCTGGCAAAGAAAAAAAGTTGCGACCTATTCGCACATAAGGACCGTAGCGACCCGTATTGACCTGCACCTCATCACCCGCATCATTTTGCCCGAGTTTGCGGGGCAATTCAAAACACTTGAGGGCATCGGCCAATTCAATATCAAAAATACTCTGATTGGGGGGTAAAGAGGCAAACAAAGGCTTTTCTTTTTCCCCAGCGTTACCAATTTGAACATAAGGACCGTAATTGCCAAAACGCACACTCACCTCGCGCCCCGTATTGGGATCTTTGCCCAACTTGCGCCCAATTTTATCAACCGACTTTTTGTCTTCCACCCGCTTATTAAACGGCGGATAAAAATCTTCCAACATCGTCTTCCACGAATTTTTCCCCTGTGCAATCTCGTCAAAATCGTCCTCGAGATGCGATGTAAAACGCAAATCGACAATATCGGGAAAATGCGCCATCAAAAAATCGTTCACCACCTCGCCGATATCCGTGGGCTTGAGCTTCTTATCTCGCGTGCGCTCTACATACTCCCGGCTCTGAATCGTCGAAATCGTCGGCGAATAAGTCGAAGGACGCCCAATACCCTCGCCCTCGAGCTTCTTCACCAGTGAAGCCTCGGTATAACGCGCGGGCGGTTTGGTAAACAGTTGCTCCAAATGCAACTTCTCCAAATTGAGCACCTGTCCCTTTGCAACCCTGGGCAAAATCACATCCTTATTGCTGACGTCCGCATCTGGATTATCGGACCCCTCGGTATAAACCCTCAAAAATCCGGGAAATAAAACGCGCTGTCCCCTTGCCTCAAAAATCAATTCACCCGCTTCACCAGCCCGAATGCGAATCGTCGTATATGCAATGCGCGCATCGGCCATCTGCGTCGCCAACGTGCGCTTCCAGATCAAATCGTAAAGCCGAAATTGTCGGGGATCGAGATGTCCTCTAACGCCGTTGGGTTTAATCGACAAATCCGCCGGACGTATCGCCTCGTGCGCTTCTTGCGCCCCCCTAGTCCTATTGGCAAATCGCCGGGGCTTTTCCACAGTGTAATCCCGACCAAATTCCCGCACAATTACCTCCCGCGCCTGATTCACCGCCTGCTCGGCCAAACTCACCGAATCGGTACGCATATACGTAATCAGACCGCCGGTATATCCGGGAATCTCAAAATTGCCCTCGTAAAGTTGTTGTGCAACCCGCATCGTCTGCGCCACGGAAAAACCCAGCTTGCGAGACGCCTCTTGTTGCAGCGTCGATGTCGTAAACGGAGGCACGGGCCGCCGCACGCCCTCGCGCTCGCCCACCTCTGCCACGACAAATTCTCCCTTCAGCGCACTCGCTTCAATAGCTTTTGCCTCGGCTTCATTTTTCACAGACGCTTTTTTGCCATTGTGCCGCGTCAATTCAGCCTGAAATTTGGGATCCTTAAAATCGGATTTAATCCGCCAATATTCCTCTGGCTTAAACGTCCGAATCTCCCGCTCCCGATCAACAATAATCCGCACCGCCACACTCTGCACGCGCCCGGCTGACAATCCGCCCTTTACCTTTCGCCACAACAAAGGCGACAACTGATATCCCACAGCGCGATCCAAAATGCGACGCGCCTGTTGTGCATCCACCAAATTTTGATCCAGTTCGCGCGGATTTTCAAGCGCGTGCAAAATCGCAGACCGGGTAATCTCGTGAAACACAATCCGCTTAATAGGCTGATTCTTAAGTCCCAGCGCGGAAATCAGATGCCACGAAATAGATTCTCCTTCTCGGTCTTCATCCGTCGCCAGATAGACAGTCGTATCTTTTTCAATATCCTTTTTCAGCGCCTGAATCACACTGCGCTTGTCTTGCGACACCACGTATTTGGGATCAAAACTCTCCACATCAAAGCCCAATTCGCGTGCGGGAAGATCTCGCACATGCCCCATAGAAGCAGCGACTTTGTAGTCCTTGCCCACAAATCGAGAAATTGTGCGTGCTTTAGCAGGTGATTCGACAATAATCAAATTTTTCGCCATCAAAACATCCTTTATCATTCAAATGAAGTAGAGGCGGTGCCTCTCTGCCCACCCATTGCAATTCAAAAAAATACGCGCACCAATTACAAAAGTCAAGGTCACGTCCCGCGGCTCGTGCGCGCAGACTGTGCAATGAGCATCTCTGCGCCCATCGCCATCAAAGCTACCAACAGCACCCATCGCCAGAGTTCCTGACCGTGTCTCTGGGAAAGGACAACCGCCTTCAAATCGGCCTCGCCATCCACAACGCGCAAGCGATCTTTACCAAAAAGGGCTTCGAGTTGCGCCATCGGAACCGGCGTCAAATCGGGTTCGCGCTCATCAACCTGAACGGCAAAGCGATCAGAGACGCGCTCGCGCGCAAAAATCTCCCACACCCCTGGCACATCCACCGCGCCAACCGGCCACACCGATTGCAAGCCGCGTTGTTGGGGCCAAATTGTTCTGGGTTCTGCACCCGGCGCCTGCAAAACAGCTTCAGACGCATTTTCCCGTCGGATATCTCTGTACACAACCTGACCGACGCGGTAGTCAGATCGGCCAAACGCCCCAACCGCCAGATATCCACTCAGGCGATGCACAAATGGAACAAAAAAGCCGGAAAGCGGCGCGTCATTCCATCCCAAATTCGCGCTCACCGAAGACGCAAACAGCACGACGCGACCATTGCCCTTACGTGACTCGATAAGCGCGGGTGCCCCCGAGGCGAAGGACAACACAGAGCGTGCATTTGCCTCGGGCAAAACCCGATAAGAAACAAAAAAACGCGGGCTTTGAAACGCCCCCTTGAGTTCCAAACCCGATAGCATGGGATGATCGGGCAAAACCGTCTGCAAAGCCTGATAAGCACCCGACAACGCGCCCCGCGTACCGAGTAATTTAGCCGGAAAAAGCGCGGGCAACACATGCTCATTATAATGTCGGACGTCTATTTGATCCCCCAGAAAAATAGCCAGACCCACCCCGTGCGATATCCGATTTTGCAAAGCGGCAATCGCACCTGTAGAAAGCCGCGCAATATTGCACAAAAAAACCACATCAACACCTTCCAACACCTGATCTGATACGCGTTCGGGTGTAACCTGCACCACCTCGCTTGAGACAACGGATAATGCCTCTGCGAGATAATAAGACTCGTGGGACGCCTGACCCACCAGCAAAATGCGAACGCGCTCTGGAACGCGCAATACCGTCACGCGCTTATTATCTGCCTCGAGGGCGTCTGCCCCTATTTCCACGCGCAGGGCAACATCCCCCCCTGTTTTGGGCACAAACGACGTATGCAATTTGCGACGGCCACCCGCAGGCACATGGGCAATATCCTGGCCAATGCGCCGACCATCCAAAAATATCTGCACAGGCACATCGCCTCGATTTGCCACACCGTAATTGATCAATTCGATCGCCAGCGTGGTTGAACGCCCGACCTCTGGAGAAGAGGTATTGATCTGCCCAATGCCGATATTGGCAACTTGCGAAGGCCGTTCGGAAATGATGCACACCGATACATCGTCCAAATTAGACAGTGTATCGGGCAAATTCGTCCACCCATTATATGCGCGATCCGTTACAAAATACAACTCGCGATTGGACATCTGTGACCCGGACAAATGCGACAGCGCCAATTGCAATCCCGCCTCAAAATCTGTACTGCCAAATCCGGGTTGCAGCGTATCCATAAACAACCGCAACCGCTCTGGCGAAGTCACATCAACCTCCTCGACGCCTTTGTCGATCAATGCCAGACGCACATCGTCGCGCTCATCAAACAGCGCCAACAGAGCCTGCACCTTGCGAAGCGCGCGCTCAAACAACGTACCTTCTGCTGTGCGGTATTGCATACTCAACGAACGATCGAGCAAAATAACCGCCGATGTCCCCGCATCGCCTACCTGCCCACTGCCCCCACTCAAAGTCGGACGCGCGAAAGCCAGCACAAGGAAAACAATGAGCAGGGTTCGCAAAATGAGCAACGCGAGATGCTTGAATTTTAGCCGTCGCATGCGGTCGTGCTGGAGTTTTTGCAAAAGCGCCACATTCGAAAACGACACTGTTACTGCACGGCGCCGATTCAGCAAATGAATCACAAGCGGCAATAACGCCGCCCACAAACCGTGCAACAACATTGGATTTGTAAATGAAAGACCGAACATGAGAAAAGCTCAAACAAAAAAACCTGCTTCACAGCAAAGCAGGCATCGGGTCAAATCTTATGACATTTATTAGTTCTTCTTATCTTCTGCCTCAATAATCGCCAGAGCTTCCTCGCGATTTCTAATGCCAATCAAACGCTGTCTAAAATCCTCTCCTTTGAGTACTCTTGATATCCGCGCTAAAGCTTTAATATGAGGTCCCGAGACATCCAGAGGCGAGACCAGAAGAAAAAAAATGTAGGTCTTTTTACCATCTAAAGCATTAAAATTAATACCTTCCGACTTGATACCCAGCACGCCGCCCAGCGTCGTGGCATATTCCGACTTCCCATGGGGAATGGCAATACCGTGCCCAATACCCGTACTCATAATATCTTCGCGCTCTAAAACCGCCTGGAGCACCTTATCGCGGTCAGTAATTTTATCGCCCACTTCGAGTTCATTAACAAGCTCTTCGAGAATTTCCCGCTTGTTTTGCCCCTTAAGCCCGATAATGACCGATTTGCCCGACAAAATCTCCATCAACGTCATAAATGCCCTTTCATTCGAGTGAGAGCATAGACATCTCTGCCTGCGCGCCTATCCGCACACATCGCTTTTAGACGGAAAATAAAACGCCCCTTCAACTAAGTCAAGAAAATTAGATATATTTATACCTGCGCGATCCCATAAGTCGCAAAAGTCATTGAGAAATTCAGCAAAAGTTTTTAACGTTTAAGCGAAACCGAAAATCCAAACAGACGTATAAAAACTGCCACGACACTACAAAGGATTATCCATGCACAAAGTCCTCTACTCGACCATTTATCTACTCCTCATCAGTTTTGCAAGCACGGGCTTCGCGCAAAACCGCGACCTCCGCGACGTCATCAACCGGTTGAAAGCAGACCTGGCTACCGCGTCTGATTCATCGGCGAACTACGCGCGCATGGGCCTGCTCTATTTGCGCCTTGAAGAAGCCGACAGCGCCGAAGCAGCCTTTCAAAATGCACTCGCCTTGCGCCCCAATCTCGCAATTGCCCACACGGGCCTGGGTCGCGTGTACCAAAACCTGCGCAACAAACCCGACCGCGCGTTGTCGCACTACGAAAAAGCGGTCGCCATCGACACCACAGACGCCGACGCCCACGACGACCTCATCAAAACCTTGCTCGCGCTTGAAGATACCGGAAGCCGCGCGCGAAAAGCGGCCTCACAAACCATTGCGCGATTTCCCGACCTATCTTCTTCCTATCTCCTGCTCGCCCGCGCACATCGCGAAGAAGGCAGTGCGCATCAGGTCGCGCTTTACTACTACAAAAAATACCTCGATCTCAACCCCGAAGACCACGAAACCGCATACCAATTTGCCTACGCGCTATACGAAGCCAAAGAATACCGCGACCTCGAAGACATCACATCGCGCATGCGAGACCCCCGCGCACTGCCATTGCTCGCCCAGGCCCTCATAAAAAGACGCGACCACGAAGGCGCACTGGCGGCATTTCAACACTATATCGAGACCCTGCCCAAAGAAGAACTGCCCCTCTATGACGACATCTCTTATATCGGCTCAAAAGCCGAAGCGCGCGCTTACCGCCTCGCATCGGCCTCGGACAACAAAACACAACGCGAGCGTTTTCTCACACGCTTCTGGTTGCAAAAAGATCCCTTTAAAACCTCGGGAGGCGCACTGCGCAGAGCCGAACACTACCGCAGAGTATGGCATGCGCGAACCCATTTTGGCAGAAAGTGGCCGTGGGATCGCCGGGGAGAAATCTATATTCGATATGGCGAACCCGACTACATCTC
>JAPPAB010000053.1 GCA_026705765.1 Gemmatimonadota bacterium | reverse complement strand
GAAGGACGAACAGGATAAAAGCGAAAAAGGAGAACCCATGCCCATAACCGATGCCCTTCCCGACATGAAACGGGAACTGAAATTTTACCCCGCAAAAACTGACGCGCCAAAAAAACTGACGCGCGAGCAAATCCAGCAATTCAACCAAAAGGGATACATCTTCCCACTCGACGTCTTCAGCAAAAAAGAAGCCCAAGCCAACCGCGCGTACTTTGACAAACTCATGGGCAAAGCGCAGGCAGCGGGCAAAAACAGCTACTCAATCAACGGGTGGCACCGCAATTGCAAAGGCATCTACGACCTGCTCGTGGATAACCGCATCCTCGACTACGTCGAAGACCTGCTCGGACCCAATCTCGTCTCGCGCATGACCCACTACTTCAGCAAAATGCCCGGAGACGGCAAAAAAGTCGCCTTTCATCAAGACGCATCCTACTGGCCCCTCACACCCTCCAAAACCGTAACCGTCTGGCTCGCCATTGACGACGTTGACCTCGCAAACGCCCCCATGGAAGTCATCCCCGGCTCGCATCTCCACGGACAAATACCCTTTGAACGCAGCACACCAGAAGAAAATAACGTCCTCGGACAATCTGTTCACCACGCCGAAAAATTTGGCGACCCAGTACCCCTGATCATGAAAGCCGGGCAAATCTCCATCCACTCCGACTTATTGCTACACGGCTCCAGACCCAACACCTCGCAACGGCGTCGCTGCGGCCTGACCCTGCGCTACATGCCCCCCGAAGTCCGCACCCGAGAAACCGACCATTCACCCGCGGTCTTATGCCGCGGCATTGACCCTTCGGGATACTGGCAGCACATCCCCCGTCCCAACGGCGATGACATCCCAAAAAGAAAGTGAAACACCTATATCACCGTCTGTTTCCATCTACCCTTTAGATAGGACGTCCAGACCAGAACGCCCTGAAGGATGCCGCCAATCAGCCAGGCAATCCAGATGCCGAGGGTATCCATCCCAAACAGAAAAGCCAGGACATAGGACAACGGCAACATAACCACCCATTGCGCCAAAATCGTGTAATAGAGCGGAGGCTTAGTCTCACCACCACCTGCCAGGACGCCTGCGGACACAATGGACAACGCGGAGAAAACCTGTGCAATCGTAAAAAACCAGAGCATGATATAGCCCATATCAATGACGGCTATCGAATCGGTAAACAGATCGACGATTTCCCGGGCGAAGGCACAAATGATAATGGCGCAAACAACGACAAACACCATACAGAGCCGGATCGCACTTGCCCCAAAGCGTTCCGCTTGCGGTATTTGCTTTGCGCCCAATCGCTGTCCAACCAGAGCAGTTGCCGCTACGCCAAAAGCCAGCGCTGGCATAATGCCGATCATCCGCATCTGTAGCCCAATCGTCAGCGCGGCAACAGCAGTCGTGGGCTGCGAAGTCCAACTCGCCACCCGATAAAACAAAATGCGCGCGCCATTGCGGAAAAATCCCTGAATCCCCGCTGGCACCCCAATACGCATCATCCGCCCGATAATATCGCGGTTAAAAGACAAACGCCAGGACCAGCGCATCTGCACACGCGAGCGCCCGGAAGTAAGCAACCAGAAACCCACAATACAACCCACAGCCCGCGACGCGAGCGTACCAACTGCAGCACCAGAAACCCCCAGTTGCGGCAGTCCCCAGGCGCCAAAGATCAAGCCATAGGTAAGAGGAAGCTTCAAAATTATAATAAGACACGAAATCTTCAACGGCGTTCGGGTATCGCCAGCACCGCCAAAAATCGCGCTGATGAGATAATTGAGCATCATAAAAATGACGCCGGCAAAGTAGATGCGCAGGAAAGGCACGGCATGGCCGAGCACCTCGGGCTGTGCGCCCAACAAAATCAATGTAGGACGGGCGATCACGCCCCCGAGCAAGGCCATCACAACGGCCAGCAGTGCCCCCATCAAAACCGCCTGTTGCGCCGTATGGCTGAGGTCATCGTGGCGCTCAGCCCCGTAAAATTGGGCAACCAGAGTACGCGACCCGGTGCTGATCGACATCGCCATCACCATCGTCAGAAACAGAATTTGCCGACTGAGTCCCACCGCTGAAATCGCAGCCGGACCCAGTTGCCCGACCATGGAGATATCGATGAGACCCTCCATTGCATCGAGCATCGAAGCAGCCACCACGGGCCAGGCAATAGCCCAGACCTGGGGCAGAACAGGCGTCTGATCTATGGGAGTTGCAGGCGTGCGGGAAGCCGATCTGGATTGGGGCATAGATATGCTCAGTCGGCAGTCGGGTGGGAAATAGTGGGGAGCACGAGCCGCGAAGGATAGTCTGCCGAGTGATGTACGGCATTCGTCGCCCTCACCAACTCGGTATCTGCCAGATCGTTCCTGCCCGTATTGTGATTGCGGTCGTGATTGGGGAAATCGCTGGATGTGATCTCCAGGCGAATGCGATGGCCCGGTTCAAAACGACAGGCCGTTGGACCGAGTTGGATGCGCAACGCCACCACCGTCCCCAATTCCAACAACGCTTCAGTATCGAGGCCATTGCGGTGACGCACGCACACCATGCCGTAGCACATCTCCAGCGCGGGAGCCTGTTCCCCATCTGCAGGCGGGTACTCATCCACCAGGCGCGCAAAAAAGTCCGTATCTGGCGCTGACGAACCGATAAAGAGAACAACCTCTGGATAGCCAGCAACCTCCACGGCTTCAGTCAGAGGCTCAGAGCGGTAGCAGAGAATATCATCGCGCTCCTCCAACACGCGCCGGTCCGACGGACCCGTAAACAACTCCTTCGTCCACAAGGTCGGCACCGGATCGTGAGGATCGTAGTCAAAGCGATCAACACCGTCATTTCCACTGTCGGCAGACAGCCGCCCGGAGCCGCCAAATCCGGCATTGCCATCGCTGCTCAACAAATACGCACGAGATGTCGTATTCGCTGGCGGCCAGGTATCGGCCTCGCGCCAATATCCCCCCTTCCCCGCCATCGCGAAATAGCGCACTACTGGCTCGCGATCAATCCCATTATCAACTTCTTTGAGCCAGTAGTCGAACCAGCGGATGATCATACCAGGCAAATCAACCTCGGCATCCGGCCCAAAGTCGAACCCCGCCACCTGCCGGCGACCGAGACTCGGATGGTTCCACGGACCGGCGACTAACTTTGTCTGCGACCGCGCCTGCTCGGTGCGGCCATTGCGCTGCATCAGTTGCAGATGCCGCATTGAGCCATTGCAGTGGTCGTACCAGCCACTAAAATCGAGATTTGGCACCGCAACTTCCCCGTGTACCTCGTCGAACCGCCATGCCCGCCGGTTTGGATGCGCCAGCCAGTCTCTCGCGTACTCCGCCAGCCCCGGCGGCAAGTGGCGTGGGAAATCGAGCCACGGAAGATAGTCAAGCCACTGACTCTCGACATCCTCGTTCCATTCCTGCAGCGCCTCCGCTGGCGTATGCGGCGGCGGCAATCCCCGGCGTCGCCGAAGATCTGGAGCCATGGAAGTGAGCCACCACTTGATGCGCCGTCCCGGCCGGAACCCACCCGGCCAATCCACCTCTGTCAACTCCAGTGGAATCGTGTACGCACACATCGCCACCAGATGCGGCGGGCGCAATTTGGCCAACTGCCACTGCATCCAGGCATTATAAGAAGCGCCCAGAGTACCCACCCTGCCGTTGCACCACGGCTGCGCCGCCAGCCACTCCACAGAATCGTAGCCATCTTCGGCATCCCCCGTATGCGCCTCGGTAAACGGCACCCAATCGCCCTCAGACCCGTAGCGCCCGCGCGAATCCATACTCACCACGGCATAACCGGCGCGCACATAACGCTCAAATCCGGACTTCGGACGGCCGTACGGCGTACGCAGCAAAATTCCAGGGAAGCGCCCCTCCGCATCGGGACGGAACACATGTGCCGCCATCCGCACCCCATCGCGCATCGGCACCCGAACGTCAGGCTCAGTAAGAATCTCCATAGTATTGTTCATCGCACAGGCTCCGTATCAATAGTACCCATCGGCACCTCCAGCAGATCCTCTCCGAGAATCACCTGACCGTCGAAAACCTCCCCCACCTCGTGCAGCACCCGCTCCCGCACACCGGGCGTTTCCAACTGCTCCGTCAAATGAACGAGAACCAGCGTCTCGACGCCCGCATCCCGCGCCGTAGTCGCCGCATCGAGGTGACCAGAGCAGCAACTCGTCAGGCGTTCGTCATCGACCGCGCCATTGATGAAATGGCACATGTGCAGCAGCACATCCGCACCTCTTGCCAGATCCGTAAGCCGATCCACCGGCGCAGTGTCGCCGCCAAATACGATGGTACCATCAGGTGTAGTCAAACGATATGCCAGACAGGTGAGTTGGGGCTGCACGTGTACCACCTCTGCCACATCGACCTGCCAATGATCGGTCTCAATCCGATCTCCGGATTCGACCTCGCGCACCTGTGGATTGGGCCTCTCCCGCGGCATAGTCCCACCGCGCGCCTCGTACACAAAATGGCTACCCGGGTGCAAAGTGCGGGCAGCCAGATCCGGACCAAAGGCGCCATCGGCAGAAAACAACCGGTGCGCCATATGCGCTGTTGGTGCCGGACCGTACACCTGCAATTCCGGTATCTGGCCGACGCTCTGATCCCAGCGCGTCAGCACCAGATAGGCAAAATCGACACAATGGTCGTAGTGCAGATGGGTGAGAAACAAATAATCAATCGAGGGCAGTGCAAGGCCCACTTCGAGCATGCGCCGCACAGACGCCGGACCGCAATCGAAAATCAAGGTCTCGTCACCCGTCTGGACGAGATAGCTGGAGCCACCGCGGTGCGCGAGCGGGGCAGGAGTGCCGGTACAGAGAAGTTGAAGTCGCGTCATCCCTTTTATCCTATTTTGCAATTCATGCACGCAGACAATATCCGACAAACCTCACCAAAGCGCAATGCCAACTCTTCAGCCTCTGTGCAACCTCTCCAAAACCTTCTGAGCCACAGTCATATTGAACTGATGCCCCCCGTCGAACCGATCCACAAACAGATCCTCTATAGCACCTGCAGCCCGATACGCCTTCCGAATCCGCGCCAGACCGCGCTCTGCCCAATCGTGGGGAATAAGCCGATCTCGCGACCCAATCTCAATAACCATAGGCCGGGGCGCAATCAGTGAAAAAATCTCCGGCGTATCGCCGTAGCGGAGCAGACCGGGAATCAACTGCGCGCCGCACTGACTCAGAGCCTGATAGCGCTCCTGATACAAATTCATACACCCGGACGGAACCGCGATCTCAATCCGGGAATCAAAAGCCGAAATCATCATCGTCATCCGCCCCCCCAGCGACAGCCCCGCGCACCCCAACCGAGCCCCATCGACAAAATCGAGCCCCTGTAAAACATCCAGAGCAGCCTCAAGATCGCAGAGATGGAGCGCCACCACAGTAGTACCCAGCAAAGTAGCACACATATAATTCCGAGGACAAAAATCAGTCCGGGGACCGGGATAGCCGGGCCTACGCTCCCCAAACCCCCGAAGATCCGGAGCGAGAACCACATAACCCTGTTCTGCAAACCCGTGCCCGAAATCGTAACTACATTTATCGATCTCAGCCTGCCGCTCAGGCGTATCATTAAGCCCCACCACGCTATCCTTCCCAAAATGCCCGTGCCCGTGAATACAGAGAAGACCCGGCGCCTTTTCCCCCGGCGCCAGCCCCTTCGGCGCCAGAAGATAAGCTGGCACAAAAACCCCAGGCTCTGTCTGGTAAGAAATCCGCCTGCGCACGTACACACCACAATCGATCTCCTCCTCAAACTCAAGACAAAGCGCAGCCCGTTCGGGCCGCGGGCCAATCAGCCCGGTCAGCACATCTCGAAACGCTTCCTGCCAGACGCAAAAATCCTCCTGAGTCACACCCTCAAACAGAAGAGACGGCTGCGCCTGATCGATCAAACGAGAAAGATCGTCTTCAAAAGATAGGGGTCGCATAGAATGCTCCTTGACACATAGGATGAAATCGCCGCAGAGGGGAGGTCCAATGGAAGAATCCAGGGGCAAGATAGTGTGTCATATCTGCAAAAACAAGAGAGGATTTCCGTTGACATCCTATTGTCACACCCCTACTTTGCGGGCACGCTGATATTTGGAAATCTAAAAGGAAAAAACAGTGATTCTGGGACTGGCATCGCCAACCTACAGCGGCACTCTCCCCGAGCAGGCGCCGCTGTTGTGGTTGCTGGACCGCTGCGCGGAATACGACCTGAAGGCCATGGAAGCGCCGCTGCCCCTGTCGGGGACAGACCATCCGAAGGAAGTCAAAGAAAAAGCGGCCGATCTGAGGGTGACATGGGTGGGCTACTGGAGCGAGGATTTCGTAACACCGGACGGGGGTGGAATCCGGTTGCGAGAGCGGGCAGAGCGGGCGTTTGACCAGGCCAGTATCGGCGGGGTGAAAACGGTCGTGATCTTTGGGAGAGGGAGCCTTCACAATCGGTTTACGCGACAGCCCCCGCTGGCCGACCAGTTGCGCCTGGCGGCCGATCACCTGAGACCGGTGGCAGAAGCGGCGTCGGAAAGAGACATCCAACTCGCCTTGCTACCCCACCTGGACTACCGGGGCCACGAAATGGTATCGGTAATGGAGAAGGTGTGCCACCCGAACCTGAAGATGGCGTTCGATACCGCCAATCCCTTTCCGGTCTGCGAAGAACCAGTAGCTGCCGCAAAGGTGGTATTGCCCCACGCGGTGGCGGTAGCATTCAAAGACGTACAGATCTATCCCCATCGCTCGAACGACGTGACAATCTGGGGAACGCCGATCGGGCGAGGCTCGGTCGATTTCGAGACACTTCTGCCGATGCTATCCGAACAACTTCCCAATCCAGAAAAGACCACTGCCTGCATCAAATTGCGGCTGCCGTCCGGCAACGCCGAACACGCCGACTGGATGGACCAGAGCCTGACCTTTCTGCGGTCGCATCTCTAACCTCCTGAGCAGTGAATCCCTTAATCCCGCGCGCCCCGAATAGGATGAATCTCTCGAAACTTCTGAAACTCCCAAAAAGCGTGGTCTGCAGCGTACCCGTTTGGAACCGCCTCTGTCTTCTCCAGCCGCTTGTACGCCACGCGCACATGGAGCACCTGCGGTTCATCCACGGGAAGCGCGTTCACCTGCCAGTTAAAATCCCACGCGGGGCTACTCTGCCCCGGAACAATTGATCCGCCAGCACCCAAAGGAGAAAGATAGAACCGAAATCCCGGATAATCGTCCGCCATAATCAAAAACATCATGCCCCGGATAATGCCAAAATAAAAGGGATAATCGAAAGTATGACCCGAATCCGAATGGCTGAAATTCCGCTTCCCATCCAGAAATGTCGTAGCTGCATCCCGCCCCCAGGGCTCGCGTTCATCCACCGGCAGATCAGTCGGAAAAATCATCGCCCCCTGTCCGTGAATCGGATTGTAATAATAAGTCCACAGCCCCTTCTCGATAAAATGAATGCCGCCATCCAGCGGAGAATTGACATAGCAACACCAGCCAAAGGAATAGTCTTCCTGTGGCCTGTGCCCCTCTCGAGCCGTGGCAGTCATCTCATAGTCGATATAGTGTGGCGGGACCAGTCGATAGACCCCCCGCGTCTCCACGAAATTATTGGCCTCTGACGCCTCCTTAAACAACTCCACCGCAGTCTCATCTACCCGCCGCACCGCGGGCCGTCTTCCTCGGTGGTGGCCGAAAAGCAGCACCCCATTTCCCTGCGACACAGCGGTATGACCGTCTTTGACCGAAGTCAAAAACCAGACCCCGCTGTGTTGATCCTGTCCAGCGCCGTGATCGGTATCGTCTCCAATAATCGCGCGCAATTCGCCAGCAGAGATAAAATAACATGGCTCAGACATAGGTATTTCTCCTTTTGAAATAACAAACCGCGGACTACTGATAAGGTACCCACCAAAACGGGTCATGTCCAGTTCTCTGTCATTGGTATATGGCACGCAATACCGCGCATTGCCACTGCGTGAGCGATATGCAAAATCGGTCTTGATAAATTTGAGTCTCAATATATCTTCATTGTATCTACTTAAAGGAAAAAAGATATGGAAACCCGTGTGCAGAAATGGGGCAATAGTTTAGCCCTGCGTATTCCCAAACTACTCGCTATCCAAATCGGGATTGAACCCAATTCACCGGTCGAATTAACAGAGGACCACCCATGAATACCAGACCCGACATAATCTTCATCTGTTCCGACCAGTGGAACGCGCGCTACCTGAGATGCGCGGGACACCCACAAGTACAAACCCCGCACCTCGACGCGCTTGCAGCCACAGGCTGTATCTTCGACGCGGCCTACACGCCATCGCCCGTGTGCATGCCAGCGCGCGCATCGCTCGCCAGCGGCCTCTACCCGCACGCGCACGGATTCTTTTGCAACTACACCGGCAAACTATTTCCACCCGAACAAGTCACCCTCTTCCGCTGCCTGCAAGAAACTGGCTACACCACAGCAAAGATCGGAAAATACCACTACTTCAGCCTGGAATGGGGTCAGGACTATGAAGACTACCGAGACTACTACGACCAACTCGGACTGGACTGGGCTGAAGAAACCTCGACACCATTCCAGGGACCCTTCCTGAACACGGGCTATAGCCGTCTGCTAAAAAAAGAAGGACTCCTCGACACCTTCATCACCGACATTGGCGACCGCTACGTAGATGGACAATACACCCCCCGACCCTCACCCCTACCGCCAGATATGACGCCGGACGGCTACGTCTGCCGGCAAACCCTGGCATACCTCGACCGCGCACCCACCGACAAACCCCTATTCCTCTTCGCCAGCTTTCCCGGACCTCATACACCTCTGGACGCACCCGGCAAATACGCCAAAATGTACGACCCCTCCGATATCGTCCTCCCAGAAAACTACAACGAGAAACGCTGCAAATACGGTCATCAGGCCATCGCCGAAATGACCGCCCAATACATGGGCAAAATCACCCATTTCGACGACCGCGTAGGAGAAATCATAGCCGCCCTGAAAAAACGCGGCAACTGGGAAAACACCGTCATCGTATTCTCCTCTGACCACGGAGAACGCATGGGAGAACACGGCCTCATCTCCAAAACCGGCTTTGAGGAAGGATCTGCACGCGTACCCCTCATCATCGGCGGACCAGCCGCGCCCGTCGCCAGCGGGCACCGCAACGCCTCACCCGTCTCCTTCCTGGATCTGTTCCCCACCTTCCTGGACCTGGCGGGCGCAGAAATCCCGGACTACTGCCAGGCAGTCTCGCTCCTGCCCATCGTCAGCGGTGAAACCGACAGCGTTCACGACGCCGTCTTCTCTGAAATCTCCCGCAACGACCAGTTCTGCTACATGGTGCGCGACTCCCGGTGGAAATGGTCCATCCAGGCCCAAAATGAACGCCTGTACGACCTGCAAAACGACCCGCATGAAATGCAGAACCTCGCCCAGTCACCCGCACATGCAGACACAGCCCAGCGTCTCCGCAACAGACTGCTCACATTTCTCACCGACACGCAACTCAACCACGCCCGCGGATACAAACCCTTATTCACTCGCATCGGCATGCAATTCCCAACAGAAGACCCCACAGACAGAAAACGCATCATTCACGACCGCCTGCGGCAAGTTCACAAGGAGATAATATAGATGGATAGATCTTGCCTGGATCACAGACTCACAGACGAAGAACGCCAGCAGTTTCAGCGCGACGGCTATTTCGTCATAGAAAACGCACTCGACGAGGAGATGCTCGAGATAGCTGTCGCCGCAGTCGATCGCATTGACGCACGAATTCGGCAAGAGGAGGACCTGAATTCAGCGCAGCGGGTAAACGCACACGACTGCATTGGCAAGGACGCATCGCTTCTGGACCTCATAGACTACCCCACCACCTTCCCAAAGGTCTGGGGCCTCATGGGATGGAATATATACCTATTCCACACGCAGATGGTTATTTCGCCGCCAACGAGCAAGCCCCCGCCTGCTGGCAAAAAATTAGGCTGGCATCAGGACCAGAATCGATCCAATGGCGACCTCGACATGGAAGGACTTCCGGTGAATCCTATGTTGTCGCTGAAGGTTGCCTTCTTCCTGACCGACACCACCGATGTCGGCGTAGCGAACTTCTATATTGCGCCAGGGCAGCAGGCAAACAAGCAACTCACCTATTCTGATGACGAAATGCCCATCAACGGCATGCCCATACGTGTCAACGCCGGGTCGGCCGTCCTGTTCGACCGGCGACTGTGGCACGCCTCGAGTCCCAACTACTTAAACAGACCGAGAAAAGTCCTCTTCTACGGCTATGCATATCGCTGGATCCGGCCCAAGTGCATCATGGAAGTTGACCATCTCTTCGAGCACCTAAGCCCGATTCGCCGACAACTCCTCGGAGCGGCAACCAAACAGGCTGGCTACTATGTGCCTTCAGAAGAGGACGTACCTCTACGCACCTGGCTGAAGGCGAACAGCGATGAATCCCTTACGTGGAGCCACAGATAGCGGACTGACCATGCCTGTAATACTCACCATCAACGCCGGCAGTTCTTCAATTAAATACCAGTGCTTCGACATGGACAGCGAAGAATGCCTCGCAAAAGGACACGTCGAACGGCTGCTCTCTGCATCCGCAGAATTGTCTTACACGCGGCGGGATGGCGTCACCCATCGTGTTCCCGTGCCTCAAACCGCTCATGAAGCCGTATTTCAACGCATCTTTGAAATCCTGCTCCACCCGGACTGGGGAATCCTCCTCACGCCCGATGAAATTCACGCAGTCGGACATCGCGTTGTACACGGCGGGAGCCATTTCGCGGCCTCCACCCGGATCACGTCCGAAGTCGAAAAAACAATCGAACAGTGCGCCCCCCTCGCCCCACTGCACAACCCCTTCAACCTGCGCGGAATTCGCGCCTGCCAGACCATACTACCCCACATCCCACACGTCGCGGTATTCGACACCGCATTCCACCAGACCATCCCGGACTACGCCCACACTTATGCCCTGCCCCACGCGATATCCGAACAGTATCAAATCCGACAATACGGTTTCCACGGCATATCGCATCAATACGTCGCCATGCGTGCAGCGGAAATGCTCGGCTCGCCTTTGAAAACGCTAAAACTGATCACATGCCATCTGGGAAACGGCTGTAGCATTACCGCCATCGAAAATGGAAAATCAATCGACACCAGTATGGGTTTCACACCCCTTCAGGGACTCGTAATGGGAACGCGCAGCGGAGACATCGACCCGGCGATCATCCTCTACCTGATCAGAGAACATCAGATGACGCCGGAGCAAATCGACCAGATGCTCAACCATCAAAGCGGTCTCATCGGCGTATCCGGAATCGGATCAGACCTCAGAGATCTAATCGCCGTCCATGAGGAAAATCGGCGTGCGGCACTTGCAATCGACATCTTCTGCTACCGCATCCGCCAGTACATCGGAAAATACGCGGCGGTACTCGACGGGATAGACGCGCTCGTATTCACCGCCGGAATAGGGGAAAACGCGCCACTCATACGGACGCGCATCTGTGAAAAACTCGGATTCCTGGGCGTACATCTCGACCGGGGAAAAAACGAGGGCAACCCCATGAACGAAACAATTCATCATGAGACTGCCCCGGTATCCGTCCTCGTCATCCCCACCAACGAAGAACTGATGATCGCGCGAGACACACTACAGGTGATTAAGAGCTAACACAGCGCAACCGGCCTTCAATCCGCGAGCAATCCGCGCAGATACCTGGCCGCCAGGCCGATCGCCTCGGCGTAACCGCAACGGTTATTTCGGTCTTCGAAGATAATCGACACATTGCCATTGTAGTTGACGGCTTTCAGGATCGGCACAATGCGCTCGTAGTCGAGCCATTCTTCCCGACCACTGTCGATCTTGTAGATCTTAGCCCGCACACAGGCGGCATACGGAGCGGTTTGTTCCATGTAGCGGTAGAACGCCAGGTCGGGATCGAATTTTCCCGCCAGATTTGATCCAGGTGAGCCGAACCATTGCCCAGTATCCAGTATGAAGGTAAAATTCTCGCGGTCAGTATCGTGCAGGATGCGGAGAATGTCGTCACCGGTGGGAGCCACGGCGGGCGGATGATTGTGGAGCCCCAGGAAGATGCCCTTATCGATCGCGTAATCGGCGACTTCCTGGAAACTGCGGATCATCGCGGCCCAGATCGCTTCCCTATCCTCTGTCCCCTCTGGCAAGCCACCCCCGAACAGGCGAACCAGAGGCGCACCCATAAATGCCGCCACATCCACGGCCTCTTTCGCCTCTGCCACCCGCCTGCGCAATTCCTCCGGCGGCAGCGGAACGCCGACCACGCGCTGGTTCGCGCCGGTCGCCGCGCCCACGAACCCATCTCCGGTTCCCACATAGCCGATCGGCAGCCCGTACCTGAGGCACTTACCCTTAATCTGGCGCAGGTACTCAAAACTCCTGGAACGGAACCCTCTGTAGAGGTGCAAATCGACAATATCCAGCCTCAGGTCGTGGATCAGGTCGATCAGGGATTCGACATCGATGAACTGCCCGGGATTCTCTTCGTCCCGCAGCATGGCGGTGCAGCCGAGTTTGATCATGGAGTCCATCCGTGTGGGGCGGATCAATAGGCCGTGCGCAACACTTCTCAATCCACCGGGATGCGGTAGGAACTGCGACTGATATTCTCGTGGTCGGATGAACGGGCAACCCTGAGCGCGTGCTCGGTCAGCGGAAGGAAGGAATGGGTTTCGGCGTGCAAGGAGATAAAGCCTTCGGCGTACGCGCAGCGCCCCGCACTACCAAATGCGCCGTCGCTGGTCTCGATCCGTTTTCGGGCATAGGCACCGCCGTATCCCTGGCTCACTAGGCAGTCCAGCGCCGCCAGCTTTTTCTCCACAACATCGGTAATATCGATGAAGACATCGTTGTAGTAGCCCCCCTCGGAATCCCAAACCTGCCGGGGAATCCCCGCACCGCCTCCCCCAAAATAAAAGACTTGCGCAACCCTGTGAGGGGGATTCCGGTCACCGGGATCGACGCTGTTGGCCAGCCCGATGGCGTGCATCACGATTTGCCCGGCGGTGGCGTGCGCGTTGGTCAGGCCGTCACCTTCTTTGGGAAAGTGGGTCAGGACAATATCGGGACGGAGTTCCCGCAGCAGCCTTGCCAGGCGCCTCACCGTCTCGTCCTCAACGAGCAGGACCGAATCATCGGCGCCAAAGAAGTAGATCTCTCCTACACCCAAAATCGCACAGGCCGCGCGAACCTCCGCCGCTTTGACATCGGAGCGTTCCTGCATCATCTTCAGAAGCTCGGCCCCGTCCGGCACTTCCTCCTGGTGAAACATCTCGTCGCTGATCACCGCATCATGCACCCGTGCGCCGTGGGTCAGCACCACACACCGCACATCGTCGCCGCGGCTGACGTGATGGGCCATAGTACCGCCCGATTGGTCGAAGATATCGGCCGGATGCGCCCCGATGGAGAGCAGACGTAGTGATTCTGTCATCCTTCAGTCCCCCCACCTGGATTGGCGCGTAAGGTTTCGAGATTTTGGGTCAGGACCTGCGTGCCATAAGCGAGAATATTGCCGACATTCATAAAGCGGTAGCCCCAGCGGAGTTTCTCCTGGATCTCGGAGAGATCCACAAGCGTGGTACCGGCGACAATGCCAGACCCTTCCAGCCGCCCGGGAACATCCCGCATAATCTCCTGGACTTCCCTGGCGCTGGTTTCGGTAATCTTTCCGACCGATGCGGATAGATCGAGCGGCCCCACGAGCAGGACGTCAATGCCTGCGACCTGCTTGATTTCGTCGATGTTATCGTATGCCTCCTGGCTCTCGACCTGGAGAATCAATACGGTTTCTGCATTTGCAGTTTTGATCACGTGATTCCAGTCTTCGCCGGCTATGCGGGCCCACATGGGGGAAAGCCCGCGCTGTCCCTCAGGGGGATAACGAGCATATTGCACTGCCCGGGCGGCTTCTTCGGCGGTATTGACCTGAGGCACCATCACGGCCACGGCACCGACATCGAAAGCCTTCTTGATCAGGGCCGGGTCGTTCCACGCCACGCGGATCATCGGCGCCACGCCGTTCTGCCTGGCAAGAACGGGAATAGCGTCCAGAGATTCGGTGGCGAACGGAGCGTGTTCGGTATCGATCCAGAGAAAGTCTGGCCGGGCCTGCACAATGGTTCCAAGGACGAGGGATGAGGGGACCGGCAGAGAGGTCCCCAGCACGATATCGCCCTTTCTAAGCTTCTGTTTAAGTGGATTGGGATACATTCGTTCTCCTTACTTGCGTTCCCATCGGCTGGGATTGATACCCGGGGCCTGACTGGCCATGTCGGGCGGTTTGTTGCCCCCTTCGGGGATCCAGTGGCGGGTGTTACGGTCACCGAAAAAGGGTCTCACGGCATCGGGCAGCGCGGCGACGTCCTGCGGATCCCACCCTTCAACTTTCTGGACAGGACCTGCCCAGGCCGGGCGGTAAGCAATAGCCAGCATCGAGCGGGGCCAGTCGCCGACATTGGGGAAGTTGCCGTGGAAAACCTTGTGGTTGATAAACATCGCAGAACCGGCTTTTGCAGTAACCATGACCTCCTCTGGATGGGACTCGAAGCGCTGGTAGGGATTGCCGTCTGCGTGCATGGAAAGGTGCGATCGGGGAATTACGCGGAATGGGGAGACTTCCGGAGTCAGGTCGTCCAGATAATACAGCACCCGGACCATGACCGGTACGCTACCCAGATAACCAAAGATGCGAGAACCGTAGGGTTGGCCATCCGTATGGAGGCTGATGCCCGGGTGCCCCGGCTCTGAGCGGGCATATCCGTAGTGAGACAGAATGATGTCCTCCCCCAGAAGTTCCCTCAGAAAGGCAACCGTCGGGGGATGGGCAATGAGGTCGGTAATTTCACCGCCGAAGAACTGGATGTCACTCCGGCCCCGCTGGTGAATACTGTAATCCACCGGGGTGGTTTCCAAACTATCGGTTATCCCCTTGAGCCGGGCCAGATGCTCGGGCGTCAACAAATCGGGAATCAGAAGATAGCCCTCAACCTCTATCTGGCGAATGCGCTCGCCCGAAGTCAGGGCGGACCAGTCGCGGTCATCGATACGTGGAGCAGACATATTGCCTCCCTTGTGGTTTCCGAAAAAACAATATAAGGTCTGTACTGCTTTCTACAAGTGGAATATGTTCCATGTGGTTCATCTCTCAACCTATTCGCAATTTTTTGGCTTGTTCTTTATCTTATTATGGTATAATTATATACTTTCCAATAAAATTCCTCAACATAAACGGAGCATCACATGATAGACAAAACCCACCTCTTTGAAGGTCGGACAAACGGATACCACATCTACCGCGTACCGGGCATCCTCTGCACGCAAAACAACATCCTCCTCGCCACGGCAGAGGCGCGACGCGGCAGAGGCGGCGACTGGGACGGCAACGACGTGGTCATGCGGCGAAGTGCGGACAATGGTCAGACCTGGGACTCGCCCACCGTTGTCGCCCGTTGCGACACATATGGCGAAGGCCCCATCAGCAACTTCGTCATGATCTCCGACCGCAAAGACGGCGCAGTACACGCCCTCTATTGTCACAACTACGCCCGCGTCTTCTACATGCAAAGCAAAGACGACGGCACCACATGGTCCGACCCCACTGAAATCACAGATGAACTCACACCCTTCCGCGAACAATATCCCTGGCGCGTCATAGCCACTGGACCCGGGCACGGCATTCAACTTCAAAACGGACGCCTCATCGTACCCATCTGGATGTCGGACGGCGGCGGCACGGAATTTGGTCCGGGCAAACTCGGGCATCGCCCCTCCACAGTCGCGGGCATCTACAGCGACGACCACGCGCAAACATGGCAGCGCAGTGACATTATCGTGCGCACAGAAGGCGAATACATCAACCCCAGCGAAACACTCTCCGTTGAACGCAACGACGGGCGTGTCTTATTCAACATCCGCACGGAATCCAAACGCCATCGCCGCCTCATCACCACCAGCCCCGATGGCGCGACCAACTGGTCAGAACTAAAATTTGACGACGCCCTGCTCGAACCCGTGTGCATGGGCAGCATCCTCAAACTCCAAAATGGCAACATCATTTTTGCCAACCCCGACAACCTCGAACGCGAATTTACCAGACCGGGCCGCGTCTCTTATGATCGCAAACGCCTCACCGTCAAAATGAGCACCGACGACTGCCAGACCTGGCCCGTCTCCAAAATCCTCGAACCGGGCCCCTCGAGTTATTCCGACCTCGCCCAAACAGCCGACGGCACAATATGCTGCATATACGAAAACCAGACCTTCACGCGACAAAACGACACGCGATACGTCACCGTCGCCCGCTTTGACCTCGAATGGCTGGAACAATAAAAAAGAAAGGAAAAAATGGACACCTACGAACACCGCGAAATGATCCCCCTCGGAGAAGATGAAACCCCCTATCAATTGCTCACAACCGATTATATCTCAACCGGGCAATTTGAGGGCCAGGAAATCCTCAAAGTCGAACCCGAGGGCCTCACCATGCTGGCGGACCGCGCCATACGAGACAGCGCGCACCTGCTCCGCCCTGCACACTTAAAACAACTGACCAAAATACTCGACGACCCCGAAGCCTCGGACAACGACCGCTTTGTCGCCATCGAAATGCTCAAAAATGCCAACATCGCCGCAGGCGGCGTCCTCCCCATGTGTCAGGACACGGGCACAGCCATCATCATGGGCAAAAAGGGCAATCGCGTATGGACCGACGGCAGCGACGAAGCCGCACTCGCACACGGCATTACCAGAGCCTTTCTGGAAACAAACCTGCGCTACAGCCAACTGGCACCACTCGACATGTTTCAGGAGGCAAATACAAAAACCAACCTCCCCGCACAAATCGAGATCTATGCCGAGGAAGGGAATACATACAAATTCATGTTCATGGCCAAAGGTGGCGGATCCGCCAACAAAAGCCTGCTCTATCAAGAAACCCGAGCGCTGCTCAATCCCGAACGCCTGCGCGACTTTATCGACCAGCGCCTGCGCGAACTCGGCACAGCCGCCTGTCCACCCTATCACCTCGCCCTCGTCATCGGCGGCACCTCCGCAGAATACACCCTCAAAACCGCCAAACTCGCAAGCGCCAAATATCTCGACACCCTGCCCACACAGGGCAATGAATACGGCCAGGCATTCCGCGACCTCGAAATGGAAAAACAAGTCCTCGAAATGAGTCACGAACTCGGCATTGGTGCGCAATTTGGCGGTAAATACTTCTGCCACGACGTGCGCGTTATTCGCCTACCTCGCCACGGCGCATCCTGCCCCGTCGGCATTGCCGTATCCTGCTCTGCCGACCGACAAATTCTGGGAAAAATAACGCGCGAAGGCATCTTCCTCGAAGAATTGGAAAGCGACCCGGCAAAATACCTTCCCGAAGTCGATGAAGAAGCCCTCAGCGGCGATGTCGTAAAAATCGACCTCAACCAGCCCATGGACAAAGTGCGCGAAACCCTCAGCAAATATCCGGTCAGCACGCGCCTATCCCTCTCCGGACCCATGATCGTCGCACGCGATATTGCCCACGCCCAACTCCAGGAACGCATAGACAGCGGCGAAGGACTTCCGCAATACTTCAAGAACCTGTGCGTCTATTACGCAGGACCCGCCAAAACACCCGAAGGATACGCCTCCGGCTCATTTGGTCCCACCACCGCGGGACGCATGGACAGCTACGTCGATTCATTCCAATCAGAAGGCGGCAGCATGGTCATGCTCGCCAAAGGCAATCGCTCGCGGCAAGTAACAGAAGCGTGCAAAAAACACGGCGGATTTTACCTCGGCTCCATCGGCGGACCCGCCGCCCGCCTCGCCAAAGACGCCATTCACAAAGTCGAATGCCAGGAATATCCCGAACTCGGCATGGAAGCGATATGGCGCATCGAAGTCAAAAACTTTCCCGCATTCATCGTCGTTGACGACAAAGGCAACGACTTTTTCTCGGGCTTTATGCGCCCATAGAGGAGCAACACATGCGATACGCAAACATAGGCGGCGTCAGCGTCTCCGGCCTCTGTATTGGCGGCAACCCGTTCAGCGGATTTTCGCACCAGACCAGAGAACGCAGCAAAGAAATGACCGATTATTACACCCCCAGCCGCATCAAAGACACCTGGCGGCAGGCAGAAGAACTCGGCATCAACACCTTCTTTGGGCGCACCGACGACCACATCATGGGACTTCTCGAAGAATACTGGGATGAAGGCGGCAGCATCCAGTGGTTTGCACAGGTATGCATCGAACGCGGTAAACCCGATGCCTGGCGCAAATGGCTTCGCGCATCCATCGAACTGGGCGCAAGCGGCACCTATATCCACGGCGGCGTGGTCGATAACTGGTACGCCACAGAACAGTGGGACAATTTTTACGAAGCACTCGACACCATGTCCAATGCGGGCGTCGCATCTGGATTTGCAGCCCATCAACCCGCGGCACACGAATGGGTGCGCGACAACCTGGACCCCGACTTTCAGATGTGCAGCTATTACAACCCCACGGACCGCTCTCGCAGCGCGCACCACAGTGACGAAGGCGAAAAATGGGAAGAAAAAGACCGCGCCAAAATGCTCGATGTCATCGCCACCATCCCCTGTCCCGTCGTACACTACAAAGTCTTCGCAGGCGGCAACAAACCCATCCTCGAAGCCTTTGAAACCATGGGCAAAGCCATGCGCGAAAACGACGTAGCCCTCGTTGGCTTCTTCCTCAAAGACAACCCCGACATGATGCGAGAAGACATCGCACTCTTCGAAGAATATGTCGAGGGTGTAGCCGTGCTTGCGTAGGGACAGTTATTCCGAAACAGTAGATTTCTCAGGAGGAGTATAACCTTGCTGGAGCTTTATATCCGTCAGATAATAAAAACAGTTGTTTGTCTATTAGCTTTTATGCTTATCACGAGCTTCACACACGCTTATGCACAATCGCAACAATTTGTTGGTCAAGGTTCTTATACAGGAACGCTTGGAGTTACCCCGCTTCGGTGGAGAGTTTAGGGCTTGTGTATCAAGCCCGTGATTGATGCAGTTTTTCATAAGCTATCGGCGCCTGGTAGGCGATGGAAGAATGCCTGCGATGCGGATTATACCATCCTTCAATATAAGAGAAGATAGCCAAGCGCGCTTCCTTATGCGTACGGAAGGATCGGCGATTGATCAGTTCACATTCAAGAGTGGCGAAGAAGCTCTCGCATAGCGCGTTGTCATAGCAGTCGCCAGCAGCCCCCA